>NZ_JAJSRC010000080.1:0-1397 GCF_021283245.1 Pseudomonas sp. NMI760_13
ATAGCTCAGACTCAGCTCGCCCTGTACTACGGCCAATGCTTCGGGCGACTGGGCCTCGACCAGTGCGTGCACGGTCTGACCTTGGGGATAATCCACGGCCGTGGTATTGAAACCTTCGAGCACATGGCGTCGCTGCATGCCCTCGAGGATGGGCAGCCTGTCGACCTGCGCCGCGCCACCTTGCTCCAACGCCTGGATCAACTGGCTCACGGCAGCGGTCATCCAACCTGCGACCCGCTCGGCACCGATCCCCAGCTGGGCCAGTACGCTCAGGCTGAAACCTTCCCCGTGGTCGTCCACGCTCAGGGTCAGCGGGTAGTTGCTGCGCTCTTCACCGCCGAGCTGATGCATGCCCTGGAAGCTTGCGACATCCACACCGACCGTATCCGTCGGGCTATGGCGGTAGTTGAGCAAGGCACTGAACAGCGGCGCCGAGGCCGGCACGCCGCTGCAACGCTGGGCCAGTGCCAACGACGCATGCTCATGCCCAAGCAACGCCGACAGCCGCTGGTGGGTGGCCTGCACCGCATCGCGAGCGCCCTTGGCGGTGTCGATGCGCAGCGGCAAGGTGTTGATGAACACCCCCAGCGCCCGGTCGGCGCCGTCACCGCCTTGCAGGCGGCCCATCAGCACGGTGCCGAACACCACGTCACCGCGCCCCGCCAGCACACCCACCACGCGGGCCCAGGCCAGGTGCATCAGGCTCGCGGCGCTGACCCCGAGCGCCCTTGCCTGCTCGCGCACCCGGCGCGACAAGGCCGGATCCAGCGGCAGGCGCGACTCCTCGATATCGCGCCCGTCGCCCTGCACATCGGCCAGGCCCATGGGCAGGGTCGGCCCGTCGACATCGCCGAGCATGTCGCGGAAGAACGTCTCGTGCCCCGCCTCGGCGGCACCCAGGCGAACCTGGGCCACGTAGGTGCGGTACGGCACGGGCGCACTCAACAGGTGCAGGCGACCGGAAAGGATCGCCTGCAGTTCGTGGACGATCACCTCCATCGCCGTGTGGTCCAGGGCCAGGTGGTGGAAGTGCAGGACGGCCACCACCCGTTGCAGGGCCGGGTCCAGGGCGTAGGTCAGGCGCAGCAGCGGCGCCTGGGTCAGGTCCAGCCGCTGCAGGCGGGCATCGAAGTGCGCGTGCAGCCGCTCGATCACCGCCTCTTCGCCCAGGCCGGTGACCTCGCTGACCGCCAGGCGAGCCTGGCGCCAGACCACCTGCACCGGCTCGCCCAACCCCTCCCAGACCACCGAGGTACGCAGGATATCGTGACGATCGATGACCTCTTGCAAGGCCTCGGCACAGGCCTGCAACCGATCCAGGCTGTCGAAGGCCAGGCGTGACTGCAAAAGGTACGGGTCGCCCTGCTCGGCACTGAGGTGGTGATAGAGAATGCCTT
>NZ_JAJSRC010000081.1:0-1292 GCF_021283245.1 Pseudomonas sp. NMI760_13
TGCTAGGCATGATCTAACCCTCGGTCTCTGGCGTCGCGACTGCGAAATTTCGCGAGGGTTTCCGAGAAGGTGATTGCGCTTCGCAGATCTCCAGGCGCGTGGGTGCGGACGTAGTCAGCGCCATTGCCGATCGCGTGAAGTTCCGCCGCAAGGCTCGCTGGACCCAGATCCTTTACAGGAAGGCCAACGGTGGCGCCCAAGAAGGATTTCCGCGACACCGAGACCAATAGCGGAAGCCCCAACGCCGACTTCAGCTTTTGAAGGTTCGACAGCACGTGCAGCGATGTTTCCGGTGCGGGGCTCAAGAAAAATCCCATCCCCGGATCGAGGATGAGCCGGTCGGCAGCGACCCCGCTCCGTCGCAAGGCGGAAACCCGCGCCTCGAAGAACCGCACAATCTCGTCGAGCGCGTCTTCGGGTCGAAGGTGACCGGTGCGGGTGGCGATGCCATCCCGCTGCGCTGAGTGCATAACCACCAGCCTGCAGTCCGCCTCAGCAATATCGGGATAGAGCGCAGGGTCAGGAAATCCTTGGATATCGTTCAGGTAGCCCACGCCGCGCTTGAGCGCATAGCGCTGGGTTTCCGGTTGGAAGCTGTCGATTGAAACACGGTGCATCTGATCGGACAGGGCGTCTAAGAGCGGCGCAATACGTCTGATCTCATCGGCCGGCGATACAGGCCTCGCGTCCGGATGGCTGGCGGCCGGTCCGACATCCACGACGTCTGATCCGACTCGCAGCATTTCGATCGCCGCGGTGACAGCGCCGGCGGGGTCTAGCCGCCGGCTCTCATCGAAGAAGGAGTCCTCGGTGAGATTCAGAATGCCGAACACCGTCACCATGGCGTCGGCCTCCGCAGCGACTTCCACGATGGGGATCGGGCGAGCAAAAAGGCAGCAATTATGAGCCCCATACCTACAAAGCCCCACGCATCAAGCTTTTGCCCATGAAGCAACCAGGCAATGGCTGTAATTATGACGACGCCGAGTCCCGACCAGACTGCATAAGCAACACCGACAGGGATGGATTTCAGAACCAGAGAAAGAAAATAAAATGCGATGCCATAACCGATTATGACAACGGCGGAAGGGGCAAGCTTAGTAAAGCCCTCGCTAGATTTTAATGCGGATGTTGCGATTACTTCGCCAACTATTGCGATAACAAGAAAAAGCCAGCCTTTCATGATATATCTCCCAATTTGTGTAGGGCTTATTATGCACGCTTAAAAATAATAAAAGCAGACTTGACCTGATAGTTTGGCTGTGAGCAATTATGTGCTTAGTGCATCTAAC
>NZ_JAJSRC010000082.1:0-1267 GCF_021283245.1 Pseudomonas sp. NMI760_13
AAGCTGTCGACGTTGCTGGCATTGATCCCCGCGCCTTCGATGGCGATGTGGCCCTGGTCGACCTGGTAACGGGTCAGCTGGCCGTTCTCGATCACCGGCTTGCCGGTGCTGAGCGTGGCCTGTGGCGTATTGATGAAACCGCAGCCATCGCAGGTGATGCCGTGGGGGTTGGCGACGATGACATGCGCCGCATGCCCGGCCACCTCGGTATAGCCACGCAACTGACTGGCGTTGGCGCCATTGACCTCGTTGAGGATGACATTGGCCGCCTGGCCGTGGAGGTTGGGGTTGCCAAGGATGATCCCGCCCAGCTGGGTGGCCTGGGTGCGCTCGGTGGCGTTGTTGAGGATCAGCCCCTGCTGGCCGACGTTGTAGTCGCTGAACTGGTTGTGCGACAGCCCGCTGCCATTGGGCGCGGCGATGTTGACGATCGGCACGCCATTGCCCGCCTGGTCCAGCCGGGTGCCCGGCCCGCTGACCACCACGCCTTCGGCGGCCTGCGCCCAGAATGGCTGCCAGAACATGGCGTTGGCCAGCAGGAACGCCAGGCCCCGCTTGGGCAACCCGCAGAAACGCTCACGAGGCTGAATGGCGGCCGAGCGTTGGCGGGCCAGGAAGGCGAACAGGCGGACGTCCATGTCAGGTCTCGTAAGTCAGGGGATCAGGTGGATCAGAGGAAGAAATCCAGGCGGAAATACACCGGGCGTTCCTTGTCGGTCAGCACGTCGGGGCGTTCCAGGCTGTGGGCGAAGGTCACGCTGGCGGCCATGTGCTGGCCGCGGGCGAACAGCTCCAGCGAGTGGCTGCTGGCACGGCCGTGGTACTCGCCGTTGTAGCGATCGTTGCGGATCACCCCGAGGTCGTAGCCCAGGCCCAGGCCGTACTCGGCCACCAGCGGTTGCAGCAGCGGCCAGTTCACCGGGCGGGTCCAGCGCAGGTCGTTGCGCCAGTAGCCGCCGCTGTCGCCGGACAGTGACTGGTCCTTGAGGCCGCGCACCGACGACAGCCCGCCCAGGCTGATGCGCTGCGGGCTGAACAGTACGTCCTCGCTGCGCTGGCCGGTGGCCAGGCTGCTGAAGCTCAGGCGCTCGCCGAAGAGCTGGAAACCCTGCACGTAGCTGAGCGTGGCGCTGTACTTGCGGTAGCGCGCCACCGGCTGGCCCGGGCGTGGATGGCCGTTGTCCTGGGCGTCGAAGGCGCCGATGCCCTCCTGGGTGCCCAGGTCGAGGTTGACGAAGGCATTGCCCAGGCGCCGGCCATGGTTGAT
>NZ_JAJSRC010000083.1:0-1259 GCF_021283245.1 Pseudomonas sp. NMI760_13
TGTAGAGACCGGACACATCGCTGACACATGTGCGCAGACATGGTTGACACATTATGGTCCGTAATCAGGTTTATTCACGTCGATAGTGCGCAGGCGTTGATGGCAGAAATAGACATCGAACATGTCCCCGCCGTCTCGCCCGGGGCGTATCGCTATGGTCTGCCCGACCAAGCCTTTTGCGATGCTGAAATAGCGTTTCTGGAAGCGGAAGCGACTGTGATAAACCTTGGCCAGGGTATCGTCTGGCCCATATTCAAATTCCTCAAGCTGATTGGGGTAGGCCCACGGGCTGGGGTGATATCTGGCCATCGGCACTTGATACCCCAAAGCCTGATGAGGGCGCTGTAAGTTGTAAATTTCCCGCCATCGGTCAAACGCCGTCTGGGCTTGCACCAAGGTCGAGAACTGCCGCCCATCGAGTACTTCAGCCTTCAAGGAACGGTGGAAACGCTCAATTTTGCCATTCGTTTGAGGGTGGTACGGGCGACTGAAACTTATCTGTATCCCTAGTCGAATCAACCAGATACTCAGTTCTGTAACCTCTCCAGGATTACGCGGTGAGCCCCAGGGAGCACCATTATCGACGTTGATTCGGACCGGTAGGCCGTAGCGCTGGAAGACCTCAGTCATCTTCTCCTTGACCGTCGTTCCTCGCTCGTTATCGCAAGCGTGAATAGCCAAATTGAAGCGGGAGTGGTCGTCAAGAATGGTCAGCGGATGACACCGGCCTTGCTGCAGGGCGAAGTGCCCTTTGAAGTCCATCTGCCAGAGATCGTTGGGTGCATCGTGCTCAAACCTAAGCCGCGCCTCTCGCGCCTTCTCAGGGCTCTGGATTAGTTCATGGCGGTGCAATACGTTGGTGACGGTGCTGGGGGCAATACGCTTGCTCAGCAGGCTGCTGATTGTGCGTCCGCCCCAGGCCGGGTGCTCCTGTCGAAGTGCAACGACTTCTGCTTCCAACGCAGCCTCGGTCAAGCGAGGGCTACTAGCCGGCCTCCGAGATCGTTCCTGTAGAGCGGCCGAGCCACCTTGTTCAAAACGGCGCAGCCACTTGTATCCGGTTTGAGGACTGATGCTGAAACGTCGGCATAACTCTCGAATATTGGCATCCGGTTGTCTCGCCAGGGATACGAACTCTTCTTTCAGGCTCATGGCGTTTCTCACGTTCCAAGGCATGGCGAAAATCCTGGCAAAGGGGGCTGCCAGGAAGTGTCAACCATGTCTCCGTACACGTGTCCACCATGTGTCCGGTCTCTACA
>NZ_JAJSRC010000084.1:0-1257 GCF_021283245.1 Pseudomonas sp. NMI760_13
CTTGAACTGGTCAAGTAATTTTGGACACCGGTTAAGGTTTATGCCGCTGCCTTGAGCTTTTCCTCCATGGCTACTGGCGTTTCATAGCCGTTGTAGCTGTGGAGGCGCTTGAGGTTGTAGCGCATCAGATAAGCCTGGATATCCACTCGTGCCTGCGCTTCGGTCTCGTAACCCTCTGCCGGCACCCATTCTGATTTCAATGCTCCGAAGAATCGCTCCATGGCAGCGTTATCCCAGCATTGGCCTCGATGGCTCATGCTCTGGTTCAAGTTGTACTCATCGAGCGCGGCTCTGAATTTATGGCTGGTGTACTGACAGCCCTGGTCTGAATGAAACATTACGCCCGCCGGCCTACCCCGCGATTCAGCGGCCATGCGCAGGGCGTTACAAGCTAAGTTGGCATCTGCAATCATCGAGAATGCCCAACCCACTACGCGACGGGCATAGAGGTCAATCACGGCGGCTAGGTACAGCCAGCGCCTGCCAACCTGGATATAGGTCACATCGCCACACCAAACCTCATTGATCGCCGAAACCTTGAAATTGCGCTTCAGCTGATTCTCGGCGATCAACGCTTCTGCCCCTGATGACCGATAGCGGTGCGGCCTGCGCTGTTTGCACTTCAGGCCAGCTTCACGCATTAGCGCACGCACCTTGTATCGTCCTATTTCATGGCCTTCGTGCCGCAATTCCTGCGCCAGGGTTCGCGAGCCAGAAGCACTTCGCGATGCGTTGAAGTGCTTGATTACCAGCAGGCGTAGCGCATCTCTGGCCGGGTTTTCACGTCCTTGCCGTTTGCGCCACGCATAGAAACTGCTGCGCTTAACCCCAAGCACGCGGCAGCAGTCGACAACAGGGTATTGCTCACTCAGCTCGTTGATCAGCGAGAACGATCTTTGGAGTCCCGAAGCAGGAGAGCACTGGCCTTTTTTAGGATTTCGATATCCCGATCCTTTTGCCGAACCAGCGCTTCGAGTTCTTCAATTCGTTGCTGCTCGGGTGTGATCGCTTTGGCTCCAGCAGGAACCTTACCGGCTCTCTCTTCACGCACCTGATCAACCCAGCGGCGAAGCGCGGTAGGGCCCAGCCCAAGGGCTGCACAGACCTCAGGAACTGACTGCCCACCGTCCAGCACCATTTCGGCAGCTTGGACTTTGTATTCTCTTGAATAAGATTTACGCACTGATTTTGCCTCCAATTGGGCGCCATCATAGCGCCCGATGAAGGTGTCCAAAATCATTAGGCCAGTTCACCTTG
>NZ_JAJSRC010000085.1:0-1224 GCF_021283245.1 Pseudomonas sp. NMI760_13
CTTGAAATCCGTCATCGTTCCGTCCGTCCAATCTCCGCCAAGCATGCTCAAGCTTCACGATTTTTGCAACAGAGCCCACACGAGTATTGAGCATAGTCGAGATTGGTGCAGATCACTTCTGATATTGAACTGTCAGGAGCTGGCTGCACAACAGCCATTACGCCCAATCAACTGGTGCAGTCGTCTTCTGAAAATGACATTTGGTATCTCTCATAAACGGATGTTTTTGAGAGAACTATCTTCGGCCTTCACACGCACGAAAGGCGGCGAAGCTCCGCCGTTAATCCGTCCGCCGGAGATCTCGCCCAGGCAGGCTGAAGGCCGAGCAAGCCTGACAGGCCCGAAAAGCCCGGCACGGGCGTCGGCGGCGATGACGGCGGCGGCATTATCCAGGGTTGATGATGGAAGTGGAGGATATCGACAACCTCTCGCGCAACCAAGACATCGCGGTCGGACTGCAAGTGATCTTGAAGCCACGGGCCCGTCCCACCCCGACATGGACCTCGATGCCCGAACGGACGTTAGATTTCGAGTTCTAGGCGTTCTGCGATGAAGGTTGGATCCCAGCCGGGATTGAAAGTGTCGACGTGGGTGAATCCGAGCCGCTCGTATAGGCCACGCAGGTTCGGGTGGCAGTCGAGCCGCAGCTTGGCGCACCCCTGCGTTCGCGCGGCATGGCGGCAAGCCTCGATCAGCGCGGAGCTGACACCCCGGCCCGCATGTGTCCGTCGCACCGCGAGCTTGTGCAGATATGCGGCCTCCCCCTTGAGGGCGTCGGGCCAGAACTCGGGATCCTCGGCCGACAAGGTGCAACAGCCGACGATGCCGTCGCTGCAACTCGCGACTAGGAGCTCGGATCTCAGGACGAAGGTCTCCGCGAATGTCCGGTCGATCCGCGCGACGTCCCAGGCGGGCGTTCCCTTGGCGGACATCCACGCCGCAGCGTCGTGCATCAGCCGCACAACCTCGTCGATATCACCCGAGCAGGCGACCCGAACGTTCGGAGGCTCCTCGCTGTCCATTCGCTCCCCTGGCGCGGTATGAACCGCCGCCTCATAGTGCAGTTTGATCCTGACGAGCCCAGCATGTCTGCGCCCACCTTCGCGGAACCTGACCAGGGTCCGCTAGCGGGCGGCCGGAAGGTGAATGCTAGGCATGATCTAACCCTCGGTCTCTGGCGTCGCGACTGCGAAATTTCGCGAGGGTTTCCGAGAAGGTGATTGC
>NZ_JAJSRC010000086.1:0-1100 GCF_021283245.1 Pseudomonas sp. NMI760_13
TACTCGGCTTCGGTCTGACCGGCTGGAATGACGACTTTGTCGCCGTTCGACAGGGTCACGGTCAGGTCGTGGTCGAGTTTCTGGCTGACCTTGACGGTGAAGGCAGGTTGCTGGTCTTCGGTGACATCGCCTTTGCCAACGATGGTGACGGTGACCTTGTCGCCCTGGTTGTCGGTGCCAGGAGTACCGGTGCCTGGCTCGTCGGTCACAGTCGTGGTGACCGAGTTGTCACCGAGAGTCAATTTCTCGAAGTTGTCACCACCGACAACCGATTCGATCTTGTTGACGATCGAAGGCTGGCCACCGACAAACACGTCGTCCGGTGCGGTGATGGTGAAGGTGCCGTTGGCACTGCCTGCCGGGATGGTGACCTTGGTGCCATCGGTCAGGGTGAAGGTCAGGCCATTGTGGCCGTTGACCGGCAGCCCTTGGGCGTTGGTCAGGGTGACGGTGTAGGTGATCTGGCCGCCTTCGGACACAGTGGTCTTGTCGGCGGTGAGGGTCGCAACGACCTCGCTGATGGTGTCGGTGATCTGCACCGAGGCATTGCCACCCAGCTCCAGATTCTCGAAGGCCTTGCCGTCGACGGCGGCATCGGTGATGCCGACGGTTAGGGTATCGCCGTCCTTGAAGACGTCATCGCCCTGGGCTTTCGCCTTGTACTCGGCTTCGGTCTGACCGGCTGGGATGACAACCTTGTCGCCGTTGGACAGCGTGACAGTCAGGTCATGGTCGAGCTTCTGGCTGACCTTGACGGTGAAGGCCGGCTGCTGGTCTTCGGTGACATCGCCTTTGCCGACGATGGTGACGGTGACCTTGTCGCCCTGGTTGTCGGTGCCTGGCGTGCCAGTGCCTGGCTCGTCAGTCACCTTTGTGGTGACCGAGTTGTCGCCGAGAGTCAGCTTCTCGAAGTTATCGCCACCGGCAACCGACTCGATCTTGTTGACGATGCTCGGCTGGCCACCGACGAATACGTCGTCCGGTGCAGTGATGGTGAAGGTACCGCTGGCGCTACCGGCAGGGATGGTGACCTTGGTGCCGTCGGTCAGGGTGAAGGTCAGGCCATTGTGGCCGTTGACCGGCAGCCCTTGGGCATTGGT
>NZ_JAJSRC010000087.1:0-1094 GCF_021283245.1 Pseudomonas sp. NMI760_13
ATCGCCCGTGCGGTACATCCGCCCGCCGTTGAACGGATCGTCGAGGAAGCGCTCGGCGGTCAGTTCAGGCCGGTTGAGATAGCCTCTGGCGACCTGAGCGCCGCCGATGTACAGCTCGCCGGTCACTCCCACCGGCACGGGCTGACGCTGCTCGTCCAGCACATAGACGCGGGTGTTGGCGGTCGGCTTGCCGATATGCAGCGCACCGCCCGGTTGCAGTTGCCCCGACGTCGCCACCACGGTGGTCTCGGTCGGGCCATAGTTGTTGACCAGCGCAAAGCCCGGATCGCGGTCGAACTGGCGCAGGCGATCACCGCCGACCAGCAGCGTGCGCAGGGTCGGGTGCTGGCGTTCGCGGCGCAGCGCCTGCTCGGCGACCGGCGTCGGCAGGAAGCTCACTTGCAGCGGCTGCTCCAGCCACCAGTCGAGCAGTTCATCGACATGCTCGCCGCCGATGGACGCCGGCGGCAGGTGCAGCACCGCCCCGGTGCTCAGTGCCGGCCAGGCTTCCCAGGCCATGGCATCGAAGCCGAAGCCGGCGACGCTGGAGGTGTGGCTGCCCTCGCCCAACTCGAAGGCCTGGCAATGCCAGTGGATCAGGTTGGCCAGGGTGCGGTGCTCGACCATCACCCCCTTGGGCTGGCCGGTGGAACCTGAGGTGTAGATCACATAGGCCAGCTGATTCTGGTCCAGCCCCGCAACCACAGGGTTGCTGGCCGCGTGGCCGAGCCAGTCATCGCCATCCAGCATGACTTTGGCTGCATCGCCGACCAACGCTTCAGTGGCCGATTCGACCAGCACCAGCGCTGGCGCACTGTCGCTGAGCAGGTAGGCAATCCGCTGCGCCGGATAACCCGGATCGACCGGCACATACGCCGCCCCGGCCTTGAGCACGGCCAGCATCGCCACCAACCGTTGCGGGCCACGTTCCAGACACAGCGCCACGCGGTCGCCCAGGACCACGCCACGCTCGATCAGATGATGAGCCAGGCGGTTGGCGCGCTCATTGAGTTCTCCATAGCTCAGACTCAGCTCGCCCTGTACTACGGCCAATGCTTCGGGCGACTGGGCCTCGACCAGTGCGTGCACGGTCT
>NZ_JAJSRC010000088.1:0-1054 GCF_021283245.1 Pseudomonas sp. NMI760_13
CCCGGAGTACCGGTGCCCGGCTCGTCAGTCACGGTCGTGGTGACGGTGTTGTCACCCAGCGTCAGTTTCTCGAAGTTGTCGCCACCGGCAACCGACTCGATCTTGTTGACGATCGAAGGCTGGCCGCCGACAAACACGTCGTCTGGTGCGGTGATGGTGAAGGTACCGCTGGTGCTGCCGGCCGGGATGGTGACTTTGGTGCCATCGGTCAGGGTGAAAGTCAGGCCATTGTGGCCGCTGACCGGCAGCCCTTGGGCATTGGTCAAGGTCACGGTATAGGTGATCTGACCGCCTTCGGACACAGTGGTCTTGTCGGCGGTGAGGGTCGCTACCACTTCGCTGACGGTGTCGGTGATCTGCACGGTGGCATCGCCACCCAGCTGCAGGTTCTCGAAGGTCTTGCCCGCCACGTTGGCGTCGGTCACGCCAAGGGTCACCGAGCTGGCGTCCTTGAATACGTCGTCACCCTGGGCCGGCAGGCTGTAGGTAGCCTCGGTCTGGCCAGCGCTGATGACCACGGTGGCGCCATTGGACAGGGTCACGGTCAGGTCATGGTCGAGCTTCTGGCTGACCGACACGGTGAAGGTCGGTTGCTCGGCCTCGGTCACGTTGCCATTGCTGGCGATGCTGACGGTCACCGTGTCGATGCTGTCGCTGATCACGGTCTGGGTCGGCGTGGTGTCGGGCTCCAGCTTCTCGAAGTTGCCGCCGGTGGCACCGGTGATGCTGGTGCTGACCGTGCTGCCGTTGACGAATACGTCGTTGGCCGGGGTCTGGAAGTCGACGCTGCCGGTGCTTTCGCCAGCCTTGACGGTGATGGTCTGGCCGTTGGACAGGGTAACGGTGACCGGAGTCTGGGCCGGGTTGGTCAGGGTCACGGTATAGGTGATCACGCCGCCTTCGGTGACGCTTGGGGTCGCGGTCAGGGTGGCGGTGGTGGTGTCGATCGAGTCGTTGATCTTCGTTTCAGCGGGTGCCGGGTTCGGCTCCAGTTTCTCGAAGTTGCCGCCCGTTGCCCCCGTGATCGTGGTGCTGACGGTGCTGCCATTGTTAT
>NZ_JAJSRC010000089.1:0-1033 GCF_021283245.1 Pseudomonas sp. NMI760_13
TGTCATTTTCAGAAGACGACTGCACCAGTTGATTGGGCGTAATGGCTGTTGTGCAGCCAGCTCCTGACAGTTCAATATCAGAAGTGATCTGCACCAATCTCGACTATGCTCAATACTCGTGTGCACCAAAGCGAGGTGAGCATGGCGACGGAGGCTCTGTTGCAAAGATTGGCGGCAGTCAGAGGTAGGCTGTCGCTCTGCGCCGATCAGGCGGCTGCTGCGAAATGGTGGTTGAGCATGCCCATGGCCTCCGTCAGCGCCGAGGGCCCAATGCCAAAAGCTCTCTCCACAAGGCGCACCTCGCCCCTGATGCCGGGCTGCAGGCACCAGGGGCGAGCCTGTCCTTTGCGCAGGGCTCGCATGACTTCGAATCCCTTGATCGTGGCATAGGCCGTGGGGATCGATTTGAAACCGCGCACCGGCTTGATCAGTATCTTGAGCTTTCCGTGATCGGCCTCGATCACGTTATTGAGATACTTCACCTGCCGGTGGGCCGTCTCCCGGTCCAGCTTTCCTTCGCGCTTCAATTCGGTGATCGCTGCACCATAGCTCGGCGCTTTGTCGGTATTGAGCGTGGCAGGCTTTTCCCAGTGCTTCAGGCCTCGCAGGGCCTTGCCCAGGAACCGCTTCGCTGCCTTGGCGCTGCGGGTCGGCGACAGGTAGAAATCGATCGTGTCGCCCCGCTTGTCGACTGCCCGGTACAGGTAGGTCCACTTGCCCCGCACCTTGACGTAGGTTTCATCCAGGCGCCAGCTCGGATCAAAGCCACGCCGCCAGAACCAGCGCAGCCGCTTCTCCATCTCCGGGGCGTAGCACTGGACCCAGCGATAGATCGTCGTATGGTCGACCGAAATGCCGCGTTCCGCCAGCATTTCCTCAAGGTCGCGATAGCTGATCGGATAGCGACAATACCAGCGCACCGCCCACAGGATCACATCACCCTGGAAATGGCGCCACTTGAAATCCGTCATCGTTCCGTCCGTCCAATCTCCGCCAAGCATGCTCAAGCTTCACGATTTTTGCAACAGAGCCC
>NZ_JAJSRC010000008.1:0-234981 GCF_021283245.1 Pseudomonas sp. NMI760_13
ACCGAGATCACCCTGTGGGCCATGCCGGTGCAGCGCCCCTACAACCCCAACGCCAAGCTGATGGCCGAAATGCTCCAGTCCGACTGGGCCAAGGTCGGCATCAAGGCCAAGATCGTCAGCTACGAATGGGGCGAGTACATCAAGCGTTCCAAGGGCGGCGAGCAAGGCGCCATGCTGATCGGCTGGAGCGGCGACAACGGTGACCCGGACAACTGGCTCGGCACCCTGTACAGCTGCGACGCCATGAGCGGCAACAACTTCTCCAAGTGGTGCTTCAAGCCCTACGACGACCTGATCAAGCAGGCCAAGGCCACCCCCGACCAGGCCAAGCGCACCGAGCTGTACAAGCAGGCGCAACACATCCTCAAGGAGCAGGTGCCGATCACCCCGATCGCCCACTCCACCGTGTATCAGCCAATGAGCACGTCCGTGAAGGACTTCAAGATCAGCCCCTTCGGCCTGAACTCCTTCTACGGGGTCAGCGTGAGCAAGTAACGGCCGTGATCGTCCCGCCGGGCTTGCCGGCGGGACGATGACACGAACGGGCGATACGTAGGGCAATTCCCTCACGCTCGCCGGAACGCTCCCGCACCCAAATCAGTAGCGAACCCTGGCTCCCACATTCTGGCGCACCTATCGTCAGGACCGGGATGTTGCAGCCGCGTTTTGCCTGTCGCGGCACGAAAAAGACGGACAAAGGATCTGCCATGCGCCTGACCACACTGTGTTCCACCCTGCTTGCCCTCGGCCTGCTGAGCCAGGCCCCGGCGAGCCTCGCCAACAACCTGGTGTTCTGCTCCGAGGGCAGCCCGGCGGGCTTCGACACCGCCCAGTACACCGCGGCCACCGACAACGACGCCGCCGAGCCGATCTACAACCGCCTGGTCGAGTTCGAGCGTGGCGGCACCGCCGTGCAGCCGGGCCTGGCCACCGACTGGCAGGTGTCCGAGGACGGCCCTTCCACCTGCGACCCGGGGTGAAGTTCCACGCCAACAAGGACTTCAAGCCCACCCGCGACTTCAACGCCGACGACGTGCTGTTCACCTTCAACCGCATGCTCGACAAGAACCACCCCTTCCGCCAGGCCTACCCCACCGAGTTCCCGTACTTCATCAGCATGGGCCTGGACAAGAACATCGCCAGCGTCGAGAAGACCGACCCGCTGACCGTGGTCTTCACCCTCAACAAGGTCGACGCCGCGTTCCTGCAGAACATCGCCATGGCCTTCGCCGCGATCCTCTCCGCCGAGTACGCCGATCATCTGCTGGCCGGCGGCAAGGCCAGCGACATCAACCAGAAGCCGATCGGCACCGGCCCGTTCGTGTTCCAGCGCTACCAGAAGGATTCGCAGATCCGCTTCAAGGGCAACAAGGACTACTGGGCGCCGGACCGGGTGAAGATCGACAACCTGATCTTCTCCATCAACGTCGACCCCTCGGTACGTATCCAGAAGCTGCGCAAGAACGAATGCCAGGTAACCCTGCACCCACGCCCCGCCGATCTGCCAGCGCTTTCGACCGACAAGCAGCTGCAGGTGATGACCCAGCCCGGCTTCAACCTCGGCTACATCGCCTACAACACCCAGCACCCGCCATTCGACCGGCTGGAGGTGCGCCAGGCCATGGACATGGCGGTGAACAAGGAAGCCATCATCGGCGCGGTTTATCAGAGCGCCGGCCAAGCCGCATCGAACGCCATGCCGCCGACCCAGTGGTCCTACGACAAGTCGATCAAGGACGCGCCCTTCGACCCGGAAAAAGCCAAGCAGCTGCTCAAGCAGGCCGGGGTCAAGGAAGGTACCGAGATCACCCTGTGGGCCATGCCGGTGCAGCGCCCCTACAACCCCAACGCCAAGCTGATGGCCGAAATGCTCCAGTCCGACTGGAGCAAGCTCGGCTTCAAGGTGCGCATCGTCAGCTACGAGTGGGGCGAGTACCTCAAGCGCATGAAGAACGGCGAGCACGACATCGCCCTGATCGGCTGGACCGGCGACAACGGCGACCCGGACAACTGGCTGGGCACGCTGTTCAGCTGCGACGCCATCGGCAGCAACAACTACTCGCTGTGGTGCGACGCGCAGTACGACGCCCTGGTCAAGAAAGCCAAGCAGGTCACCGACCGCGACCAGCGCACCAGCCTCTACGAACAAGCCCAGCAACGTCTCAAGCAACAGGTGCCGATCACCCCGGTCGCGCACTCCACGGTCAACCAGCCGCTGAGCATCAGCGTGAAAGACTTCAAGGTCAGCCCCTTCGGACGCAACGTTTTTTCCGGCGTCAGCATCGATTGACCCTGCATTGCCCGGCCGGGAGTGCGACCCACTCCCGCGCCCGCGTGCAGCCCGGATTTGCCTGGCAACCCCAAGGCAGACACTGCAGTACCGCGTCACCGTGACAAGCCCGGCCCACGAGGTCGGGTGATAACTAAAAAAATATCAGGGAGCTTTCATGTTGATTCGTACCACCACCACCGCACTGGCCTTGTCCGTGGGCGCCTTCTGCGCCCTCGCCCAGGCCGAACCGATGAGCCAGGACTTCGTGCCGATCGCGCTCAAGTCCAGCAGCGAGCAGGCCGAAGCCAAGGGCTTCATCGATGGCCAGAGCCTGTCCGGCAGCACCCGCAACTGGTACGCCCGCGAACGCGCCACCCGCGCGCCGCTGTGGAAGTACACCAAGAGCGACGGCACCCGCCACGACACCCACAGCCGCGACAACTGGGTCCAGGGCACCATCCTCAACTACAGCTCGGGCTTCACCGAAGGTACCGTGGGCTTCGCCGTCGAGGCCGCAGCCTACAACGCCATCGCCCTCGAGCAGGGCCGCGCCGCCGTGGCCGGCCCGAACAACCGCACGCTGACCCACAGCGACGGTGATCCGATCGGCCAGTGGAGCAAGATGGGCCTGGGCAACGTCAAGGCGCGCATCTCCAACACCACGCTGACCGTGGGCCGCCAGTCGGTGGACACGCCGATGATCGCCTATATCGGCAACCGTGCGCTGCCTTCGAGCTTCCAGGGTGCGTTCCTGCACAGCGCCGAATTCGAGAACCTGTCGTTCGATGTGGGTACCTTCGACCGCGTCTCGCCGCGTACCGAGCAGAGCCTGAGCAAGTTCCGCAGCGAATACGGCAACGGTGTGGAAACCGACCGCGCCAGCACCGTCGGCATCAACTACCAGCCGCTCAAGAGCCTGACCACCAGCCTCTACGCCACCAAGGTCGAGGACTTCTGGAACCAGTACTACTTCGGTGCCAACCACGTACTGGGCGACAGCGCGGTGCTGAGCCTGACCACCGGTCTGAACTACTACAAGACCGTGGACGAAGGCAGCAAGAGGATGGGCGAGATCGACAACGACACCTACAGCCTGTCGTTCGGCCTGACCCACCAGGCCCATACCCTCACCGCCTCCTGGCAGCAGGTCAACGGCAACGAGTACTTCGACTACCTGCACGAAACCAACGGCATCTACCTGGCCAACTCCCTGCTGTCGGACTTCAACGGCCCGAACGAAAAATCCCTGCAGATCAGCTATGTGCTGAACATGGCGCCGTATGGCGTGCCGGGCCTGAAGTTCAACGTCTACAACGCCCGCGGCTGGGACATCGACGGTACCCATTACAAGGGCACCGCCTATGACGTCCGTGGCCAGGACGGCGAAAACCACTACGAGTGGGGCATCGGCACCAGCTACGCGGTACAGAGCGGCATGCTGAAGGACACCACCATCCGCGCCACCTATACCGCCCACCGTGCCAGCAAGGCACAGAGCGACGGCAGCCTCGACGAGTTCCGCGTCGTGACCACCATTCCGTTCAACATCCTCTGACCGTTGGCGCCACGGCCCGACTCCCCACGGGCCGTGGCGGCTACGCTGGAACTAGCACTGCAGGGAGGTTCCATGAAAATGCTACCGCTACGTGCTGCCTTGGCAGCCGTCATCCTGGGCGCCGCATCGAATCTGGCGGCCAAGCCGCTGGTGGTGTGCACCGAAGCCAGCCCGGAAGGCTTCGACATCGTCCAGTACACCACCGCCGTCACCGCCGACGCCACGGCCGAGGCCATCTTCAACCGCCTGGTTGACTTCAAGCCCGGCACCACCGAGATCCAGCCGGCCCTGGCCACCCGCTGGGAGGTCAGCCCCGACGGGCTGGTGTACACCTTCCACCTGCGCGAAGGCGTCAAGTTCCACACCACCGACTACTTCAAGCCCACCCGCGACTTCAACGCCGATGACGTGCTGTGGAGCCTGAACCGCCAGTTGAAGAAAGACCACCCGTGGCACGACAAGACCAGCGTCGGCTACCCCTATTTCGAGAGCATGGCCTTCAAGGACCTGCTCAAGTCGGTGGAAAAGACCGACGATCACACCGTGGTGATCACCCTGACCCGCCCGGAAGCGCCCTTCCTGCGCGACCTGGCCATGGCCTTCACCTCGATCTACTCCGCCGAGTACGGCGACCAGCTGCTCAAGGCCGGCAAGACCGGCGACCTCAACAGCAAGCCGGTCGGCACCGGCCCGTTCGTGTTCCAGCGCTACAGCAAGGATGCCCAGGTTCGCTACAAGGCCAACCCGGACTACTTCCGCGGCAAGCCGCCGGCCGACGGGCTGATCTTCGCCATCGCCACCGACAGCAACGTGCGCCTGCAGAAACTGCGCGCCAACGAGTGCCAGATCGCCCTGTATCCCAAGCCTGATGACGTGCCGGGGATCAAGACCGATCCGAAACTCAAGGTTGCCGAGATCGAGGCGCTGGTCACCGGCTATATCTCGATGAACACCCAGCACAAGTACCTGAGCGACGTGCGCGTGCGCAAGGCGATCGACATGGCCTTCGACCGCCAGACCCACGTCGACCAGCTGTTCGGCAAGGGCAACGCGCTGGTCGGCGTCAACCCATATCCACCGACCATGATCGGCTACAACACCGACAACAAGAACCCGCCCCACGACCTCGACAAGGCCCGCGCTCTGCTCAAGGAAGCCGGCGTGCCGGAAGGCACGGTGATCACCCTGTTCACCCGCAACGGCGGCGGCCCGACCAACCCCAACCCGCGCCTGTCGGCCGAAATGCTCCAGTCCGACCTGGCCAAGATCGGCATCAAGCTCGACATCCGCGTGATGGAATGGGCCGAGATGCTGCGTCGCGCCAAGAAGGGCGAGGCCGACCTGGTGTCAGCGGGCTGGGCCGGCGACAACGGCGACCCGGACAACTTCCTCACGCCGATGCTCAGCTGCGATGCGGTCAAGAGCGGCGAAAACTACGCGCGTTGGTGCAACCAGAAATTCCAGGACCTGATCACCCGTGCCCGCGAAGTGATCGACAACGACGAACGCGCCAGGCTCTATAACGAGGCTTTGGCGGTGTACGATGAAGACCAGCCGTGGATCAGCATGGCCCACCCGAAGATGTTCACCGCCATGCGCGAGAACGTCGAAGGCTATGTGATCAACCCACTGACCAACAACAACTTCGCCACCACCCGGGTGAAGTAGAACAACAACAGCCGCCGGACCTTGTGCAAGAGGCCCCGGCGGCGCCGCCGTTACCGGCTGATGAGGTACCCCTGACAATGTTGAGTTTTATTGCCCGACGCCTGGGCCTGCTGATCCCGACCTTCTTCGGTATCACCCTGCTGACCTTCGCGCTCATACGCCTGATCCCCGGCGACCCGGTCGAGGTGATGATGGGCGAGCGCCGTGTCGACCCCGAAATGCACGCCCAGGCCATGGAGCGCCTGGGCCTGAACAAACCGCTGCCGGCCCAGTACCTGGACTATGTCGGCAAGCTCGCCCAGGGCGACCTGGGCGAATCCCTGCGCACCCGTGAAAGCGTATGGAACGAATTCCTCACCCTGTTCCCGGCAACGCTGGAGCTGGCCATGGCCGCCCTGCTGTTCGCCGGGGTCATCGGCCTGCTGGCCGGGGTGATCGCCGCGCTCAAGCGTGGCTCGCTGTTCGACCACGGGGTGATGGGTATCTCGCTGGCCGGCTACTCGATGCCGATCTTCTGGTGGGGCCTGATCCTGATCATGTTCTTCTCGGTAAGCCTGGGCTGGACCCCGGTCTCCGGGCGCATCGACCTGCTCTACGACATCGAGCCGAAAACCGGCTTCATGCTCATCGACACCCTGCTCAGCGACGAGGAAGGCGCATTCAAGGACGCAGTGATGCACCTGATCCTGCCGGCCATCGTGCTGGGCACCATTCCGCTGGCGGTGATCGCCCGCATGACCCGTTCGTCGATGCTCGAGGTGCTGCGCGAGGACTACATCCGTACCGCCCGCGCCAAGGGTCTGTCGCCGTCCCGCGTGGTGTTCATCCACGGCCTGCGCAACGCACTGATCCCGGTGCTGACCGTGTTCGGCCTGCAGGTCGGCACGCTGCTCGCGGGCGCCGTGCTCACCGAAACCATCTTTTCCTGGCCGGGCATCGGCAAATGGCTGATCGAAGCCATCGGTGCCCGTGACTACCCCGTGGTCCAGAACGGCATCCTGTTGATCGCCTGCCTGGTGATCCTGGTCAACTTCGTCGTGGACATCCTCTACGGCCTGGCCAACCCACGCATCCGTCATCAGCGCTGAGGACTCCGCCATGACCAGCCCGATTCCGAAATCCGTCACCCCGCCCAGCGCGGTTGACCAAAGTTTGCTCTACCCCTCGCCGTACAAAGAGTTCTGGCAGGCCTTCTCGCGCAACAAGGGCGCGGTGGCCGGCCTGGCCTTCATGACCCTGGTGGTGTTCTGCGCGCTGTTCGCCCCCTGGGTCGCGCCGCACAACCCCAGCGAGCAGTACCGCGACTTCCTGCTCACCCCGCCGGTGTGGCTCGAAGGCGGCACCTGGCAGTTCATCCTCGGCACCGACGAACTGGGCCGCGACCTGCTCTCGCGGCTGATCCAGGGCGCCCGCCTGTCGCTGCTGATCGGCCTGTCGTCGGTGGTGATGTCGCTGATCCCGGGTATCCTGCTGGGCCTGCTGGCCGGCTTCTTCCCGCAGATCCTCGGCCCCTCGATCATGCGCCTGATGGACGTGATGCTGGCCCTGCCGTCGCTGCTGCTGGCCGTGGCCATCGTCGCCATCCTCGGCCCAGGCCTGATCAACACGGTGATCGCCATCGCCATCGTCTCGCTGCCCTCCTACGTGCGCCTGACCCGCGCCGCGGTGATGGGCGAGCTGAACCGCGACTATGTCACCGCCGCGCGCCTGGCCGGCGCCGGCCTGCCACGCCTGATGTTCGTCACCGTGCTGCCCAACTGCATGGCGCCGCTGATCGTCCAGGCCACCCTGAGCTTCTCCTCGGCGATCCTCGACGCCGCCGCCCTGGGCTTCCTTGGCCTCGGCGTCCAGCCGCCGACCCCCGAGTGGGGCACCATGCTGGCCTCGGCCCGCGACTACATCGAGCGCGCCTGGTGGGTGGTGAGCCTGCCCGGCCTGACGATCCTGCTCAGTGTGCTGGCAATCAACCTGATGGGCGACGGCCTGCGCGACGCGCTGGACCCGAAACTCAAGAACGCCGCCTGAGGAGAACGCCATGTCACTGTTGCAGATCAACAACCTGAACGTGCGCTTCGGCGACGCCAATGCCGTGCCCGTGGTGGACGGCCTCGAGCTGAGCGTGGACGCCGGCGAGATCCTCGCCATCGTCGGCGAGTCCGGCTCCGGCAAGTCCGTCACCATGATGGCCCTGATGGGCCTGATCGACGCCCCCGGGCGCATCACCGCCGACACCCTGACGTTCGACGGCATCGACATGCTCAAGCTCAGCGGCCGCCAGCGCCGCAAGGTAGTGGGCAAGGACATCGCCATGGTCTTCCAGGACCCGATGACCGCGCTCAACCCCAGCTACACCGTGGGCTACCAGATCGAGGAAGTGCTGCGCCAGCACCTCGGCCTGAAGGGCAAGGCCGCGCGCCAGCGTGCCCTGGAGCTGCTGAAAAAGGTCGAAATCCCGGCCGCCGAAAGCCGTCTGGACGCCTACCCCCACCAGCTGTCCGGCGGCATGAGCCAGCGCGTGGCGATCGCCATGGCCATCGCCGGCGAACCGAAACTGCTGATCGCCGACGAACCGACCACCGCTCTGGACGTGACCATCCAGGCGCAGATCATGGAGCTGCTGGTCAACCTGCAGAAAGAGCGCAACATGGCGCTCATTCTCATCACCCACGACCTGGCCGTGGTCGCCGAGACCGCCAAGCGCGTGTGCGTGATGTACGCAGGCCAGGCCGTCGAGGTCGGCCAGGTGCCGGAGCTGTTCGACATCCCCGCCCACCCGTACAGCGAAGCGCTGCTGGCGGCCATCCCCGAGCACAGCATCGGCGCCGAGCGCCTGGCCACCCTGCCCGGCATCGTCCCCGGTCGCTATGACCGGCCGCAGGGCTGCCTGCTGTCGCCGCGCTGCCCTTATGTGCAGGAAAACTGCCGCCGGCAGCGCCCGGCCCTCGATCCCCAGGCTCACAGCCTGGTGCGTTGCTTCTATCCGCTGAACCAGGAGGTGGCGTGATGGCCGTCGTTCTTTCCGCTCGTGAGCTGACCCGCCACTACGAAGTCTCCCGCGGCATGTTCAAGGGCCATGCGCTGGTCCGCGCGCTCAATGGTGTGTCGTTCGAATTGGAGGCCGGCAAGACCCTGGCCGTGGTCGGCGAGTCCGGCTGCGGCAAATCGACCCTGGCCCGGGCCCTGACCCTGATCGAGGAACCCTCCTCCGGCTCGCTGCAGATCGCCGGCCACGAGGTCAAGGGCGCCAGCAAGGACCAGCGCAAGCAACTGCGCCGCGACGTGCAGATGGTGTTCCAGAGCCCCTACGCCTCGCTCAACCCACGGCAGAAGATCGGCGACCAGCTCGCCGAGCCGCTGCTGATCAACACCTCGCTGAGCAAGACCGAGCGCCGCGAGAAAGTGCAGAAGATGATGGAGCAGGTGGGCCTGCGCCCCGAGCACTACCAGCGCTATCCGCACATGTTCTCCGGCGGCCAGCGCCAGCGTATCGCCCTGGCCCGGGCGATGATGCTGCAACCCAAGGTGCTGGTGGCCGACGAACCCACCTCGGCGCTGGACGTGTCTATCCAGGCCCAGGTGCTGAACCTGTTCATGGACCTGCAGAAGGAGTTCAACACCGCCTACGTGTTCATCTCCCACAACCTGGCGGTGGTGCGCCATGTGGCGGACCAGGTGCTGGTGATGTACCTCGGGCGGCCGGCGGAGATGGGGCCGAAGGAGGATATCTACGAGAAGCCGCTGCACCCGTACACCCAGGCGCTGTTGTCGGCGACCCCGGCGATCCATCCGGATCCTCTGAAGCCGAAGATCCGCATTGCCGGCGAACTGCCCAACCCGTTGAATCCGCCGGATGGCTGCGCGTTCCACAAACGTTGCCCGTATGCCACCGAGCGTTGTGCCAAGGAAGTGCCGGCGTTGCGACAGGTGAGTACGCGGCAGGTGGCTTGCCACTATGCCGAGCAGTTCCTGTAGATAGCTGGGGCTGCTTCGCAGCCCTTTCGCGGCACAAGGCCGCTCCTACAGGTGAACGCAACCCCCTGTAGGAGCGGCCTTGTGCCGCGAAAGGGCCGCAAGGCGGCCCCTGGGCTCTCAATGCATAAAGAACCAGATCAGGATGATCACCGGAATCGGCACCCCAATCATCCACAGCAGTATCGAGCGCATGGCCGTTCTCCTCGTTCGGTGTTAATCAAAGGAGGTGCAGCCCCCATGCCAGCTGTATCAAAAAGTTACATGCATACGAATCAAGCCCTTAGCCGATAACCGCCTGGGAAAACCGTGCAAAATGCCGGATCCATGCCCTTGCGCCTGGGTTTTCTGCAATGCACTATCAAGCCCATGACCGCCACTCCCCTCCCCGACGGCCCCGGGCAGACCCCGCTCACCGCCGACACCGTCATGCGCTACCACCTGTGCTGGAAGCATCGCGACCTGGACGGGGTGATGGCGCTCTACCACCCACATGTCCAGTACCACGACTTCTTCCAGAACCGCGTGCTCGGCTTCGACGAGCTGCGCGACTACGTGCGCGCCTGCCTGCCCCATGAAGCCGGCGAGGACATCGTCCACAGCGACCGTATCCGCGTCGACGGCTGCACCGCGTTCATCCAGTACCAGGTCACGGTCCAGGGTGGCGAGGGATTGGTGGCGTTCCAGTCCAGCGAGGCGATCACGGTCAGGGACGGGTTGATCTGGCGGGTCAACGAATACGCCACCCTGGTACGCCAGGGCGGCAACGCCAGCCTGCCGGGCGGCCCGCGTCCGGCCACCAGCCGCCTGGGCCTGTCACCGCGCCAGCTGTCGACCATGGCCCAGGACCTGGAGCACTACTTCCAGGCCCAACGCCCCTATCTCGACCCGGAACTCGACCTGCAGCAGGTCGCCGACGCAAGCGGCTACAGCCGCAACCAGATCTCCTACCTGCTCAACCAGGTGCTCGGCCAGAGCTTCTACCGCTACGTCAACCAGGCGCGCCTGCAACACCTGATGGCCAGCCTCGCCGACGCCAGTGCACGCACGCCCATCGACGAACTGGCGTTCAATGCCGGCTTCAACTCGCTGTCGGCCTTTTACAAGTGCTTTCGCGAGCATACCGGGCTGTCGCCCAAGGCGTATCTGAAGCAAATTTCCCTGCGTGCACGCACGTAAGACAGCCCCGCCCGCGCTTCACTAGGATCGCCCACAGACCCCAGCGGATGTGGAGCCCGACCCGATGCAACCCCTGCGCACGATCAGCCTGTGGATGGACCAGCTCGACGAGCCCCTGTGCGCACGCCCCGCACTGCGCCAGGACCTGGACCTCGATGTGTGCATCATCGGCGCCGGCTACACCGGCCTGTGGACCGCCTACTACCTCAAGCGCCAGGCACCTCAGCTGAACATCGCCGTGATCGAAGCCAATATCGCCGGCTTCGGCGCCTCCGGGCGCAACGGCGGCTGGCTGATGGGCAACCTGCTGGGCGAGGACCGCCTGCTTGCCACGCTCTCGCCGCAACAGCGGCGTGAAAGCATCGACCTGTTGCACGGCATCCCCGACGAAGTCCACGACGTGCTGCTGCGCGAAGGTATCGCCTGCGACTACCGCAAGGGCGGCGTGCTGTACTGCGCCGCCCGCTACCCGGAACAGGAGCGCAGCCTGCGCGCCTGGCTCGATGACCTCTACCGCCAGGGCATGAACGAAGACGACTACCGCTGGCTGCGCCCCGAACAGCTGGATGCCCAGTTGAAGGTGAGCAACCCCTACGGCGCGCTCTACAGCCCACATGTCGCCACGATCCAACCGGCCAGATTGGTGCGCGGCCTGGCGCGGACGGTCGAGGCCATGGGCGTGCCGATCTACGAGAACACCCCGGCCATCGACTGGCAGACTGGCGAGGTGCGCACGCCGCTGGCGCGAATCCGCAGCCACTGGGTGGTGCCGGCCGTCGAAGGCTACGCCGCCAGTCTGCCACCGCTCGGGCGGCACCAGTTGCCGGTGCAGAGCCTGCTGGTGGCCACCGAGCCGCTGCCCGAGTCGACCTGGGAACAGATCGGCCTGAGCCAGGGCCAGGCCTTCAGCGAAAACAGCCGCCAGGTCACCTATGGCCAGCGCAGCGCCGACAACCGCCTGGTGTTCGGCGCCCGCGGCGGCTACCGCTTCGGCGGTCGCCTGCGCGAAGACTTCACCCTCACCGACAACGAGGTCGAACTGCGCCGCTACCTGTTCGGCGAACTGTTCCCGCAGCTCAAGCATGTGCGCATCACCCACTCCTGGGGCGGCAACCTGGGCATGGCCCGGCGCTTTCGCCCACACATGCTGTGTGACCGCCAGCGCGGCATCGCCTTGTCCGGTGGCTACGGCGGCGAAGGCGTCGGCGCCACCAACCTGGGCGGGCGCACCCTGGCCGCGCTGATCCTCGGCCAACACAACGAACTCACCGCCCAGCCCTGGGTGCACGACAACCGCCCGTTGTCGAGCCTGGCCAGCTGGCCACCGGAGCCCTGCCGCTGGCTGGGCTACAACGCAATCATCCAGAGTTTCGTCCACGAGGACCGGACCCTCGCCAACCCGGCCAGCGCCCCCTGGCGGCGGCGCCTGGCCAGCGGTTTGGCCGACTTCATGGAAGGTTTCATGCACTGACTTCCCTTCATCACCACACAGGATCCACCGGTCATGAGCATCACCCAGTTCAAGCACACCGACAGCGCCATCCTGGACAGCTCCACCCCGGTCGCCGTGCCCCTCGGCGAGCCGGTCGCGGTCACCTCGGTCACTTGCGTCGAACGCAGTGACGGCGTCGAGACCGGAATCTGGGAGTGCACCCCGGGGCGCTGGCGGCGGCAGATAGTGCAACAGGAGTTCTGCCACTTCATCAAGGGCCGCTGCACCTTCACCCCGGACGGTGGCGAGCCGCTACTCATAGAAGCCGGAGACGCCCTGATGCTACCGGCCAACAGCCTCGGCACCTGGGATATCCAGGAGACCGTGCGCAAGACCTACGTACTGATTTTCTGATCCGCTGATCGCCTGCCTTCGATAACAACAGACAAAGCAAGGTAACCCCGACATGCGCACGCTCCTTCTCGCCCCCCTGATGCTGGCCGCAAGCGTCGCCGGCGCCGCCGACTCGGTGAAGATCTACAACTGGTCGAGCTACATCGCCCCGGACACCCTGAAGAGCTTCCAGCAAGCCACCGGCATCGTGCCCACCTACGATGTGTTCGACAGCAACGAGACCCTCGACGGCAAGCTGATGACCGGCAACTCCGGCTACGACGTGGTGTTCCCTTCCAACCACTTCATGGCCCGGCAGATCCAGGGCAAGGCCCTGAAGAAACTGGACAAGTCGCAGCTGCCGAATTGGAAGAACCTCAACCCGGTGCTGCTCAAGGCCCTGGAGGTGAACGACCCGGGCAACCAGTACGGCTTCCCGTACCTGTGGGGCAGCACCGGGATCGGCTACAACATCGACAAGGTCAAGGCGGTGCTCGGCGACAACGCGCCCCTCGATTCGTGGGACCTTTTCTTCAAGCCCGAATATCTTTCCAAGCTCAAGAGCTGCGGCGTGGCGGTGCTGGACAATGGCCCCGAGCTGCTGCCGATCGCCCTGCACTACCTGGGTTTGCCGCACCACAGCCAGAACCCGGCCGACTACGACAAGGCCAAGGCACTGCTGATGAAAGTGCGCCCGTACATCAGCTACTTCCACTCCTCGAAGTACACCGGCGACCTGGCCAATGGCGACGTGTGCCTGGTGGTGGGCTTCTCGGGCGACGTGCTGCAGGCGAAGAACCGCGCCGAGGAGGCGAAGAACGGGGTGAAGGTGGGCTACTCGATCCCGAAGGAAGGCGCGCCGATGTGGTTCGACATGGTCGCCATGCCGGCCGATGCGCCCAACGAGAAGGCTGGCTACGCCTACATGAACTACCTGTTGCAGCCGCAGGTGATGGCGAACATCAGCAACTTCGTACAGTACGCCAATGGCAACCAGCAGGCTGACACGCTGGTGGACCCGGCGATGAAGGGCAACACGATGATCTACCCGAGCGCGGATGTGATGGGCAAGCTGTATGCGCTGGAGGCGATGCCGGCGAAGATCGACCGCATTCGCACACGCATCTGGACCAGTATCAAGGCCGGGAATTGATTGCAGGCATTACGCGCCCCCTGTAGGAGCGGCCTTGTGCCGCGAAAGGGCCGCGTAGCGGCCCCAGGGTTCAGTGTTAGGCAAAGATCTCTGGGGCCGCTTTGCGGCCCTTTCGCGGCACAAGGCCGCTCCTACAGGGTCAAGTGCAGGCCTGCGGAATCAATGATGCTCGCGGGTCGCGCGGAACTTGATGTCCGGCCAGCGCTCTTCCATCAGCGCCAGGTTGACCCGGGTCGGGGCCAGGTAGGTCAGGTGACCGCCACCGTCGATGGCCAGGTTCTCCACGGCCTTGTTCTGGAATTCCTCGAGCTTCTTCTTGTCGTCGCAGCTGATCCAGCGCGCCGACCAGACGGTGATCGGCTCGTAGGCGCACTCGACCTTGTATTCTTCCTTCAGGCGGCTGGCGACCACGTCGAACTGCAGCACGCCGACCGCGCCAAGGATGATGTCGTTGCTGCGCTCGGGGAAGAACACCTGGGTCGCGCCCTCTTCGGCCAGCTGCTGCAGGCCCTGGCGCAGTTGCTTGGATTTCAGCGGATCCTTCAGGCGCACGCGGCGGAACAGCTCCGGGGCGAAGTGCGGGATACCGGTGAAGCCCAGCGCCTCGCCTTCGGTGAAGGTGTCGCCAATCTGGATGGTGCCGTGGTTGTGCAGGCCGATGATATCGCCGGCATAGGCTTCTTCCAGTTGCTCGCGCTCGGAGGAGAAGAAGGTCAGCGCGTCACCGATGCGCACGTCCTTGCCGGTCCGCACGTGACGCATTTTCATGCCCTTCTCGTACTTGCCCGAGCAGATGCGCATGAAGGCGATACGGTCGCGGTGTTTCGGGTCCATGTTCGCCTGGATCTTGAACACGAAGCCTGAGAACTTCTCTTCCACCGGCTCCACGGTACGCTCGTGGGCGACACGGGCCAGTGGGCGCGGCGCCCAGTCGACAACGGCGTCGAGCACATGGTCGACTCCGAAGTTGCCCAGTGCGGTACCAAAGAACACCGGCGTCAGTTGGCCATTGATGAACTCGTCCTGATCGAACTCATGGCAGGCACCCTGTACCAGCTCCAGCTGCTCGAGGAAGCGATCGTACTCGTCACCCAGGTGCGCACGGGCTTCATCGGAGTCGAGCTTCTCGATGATCTTCGCCTCGGTACGCTCATGGCCGTGGCCCGGGGTGTAGACAATGATGTAGTCGCCGGCCAGGTGGTACACGCCCTTGAAGTCGCGGTAGCAACCGATCGGCCAGGTGATCGGCGCGGCCTTGATCTTCAGGACCGCTTCGATCTCGTCGAGCAGTTCGATCGGGTCGCGGATGTCACGGTCGAGTTTGTTGATGAAGCTGACGATGGGCGTGTCGCGCAGGCGGCAGACGTCCATCAGGGCGATGGTACGCGGCTCTACACCCTTACCGCCGTCGAGCACCATCAGCGCCGAGTCCACCGCGGTCAGGGTGCGGTAGGTATCTTCCGAGAAGTCCTCGTGGCCGGGGGTGTCGAGCAGGTTGATCATGTGCTCGCGGTAGGGGAACTGCATCACCGAGGTGGTGATGGAGATACCGCGCTGCTTCTCCATTTCCATCCAGTCGGAGGTGGCGTGGCGGTCGGACTTGCGCGACTTCACGGTGCCCGCGACGGCGATCGCCTTGCCCATCAGCAGGAGCTTCTCGGTGATGGTGGTCTTACCGGCGTCGGGGTGGGAAATGATTGCGAAAGTGCGGCGCTTCGCGACTTCGGCGGCCTGGTTGGTCATGGGAAATCGCCTGACTGGGGATTCAAAAAGGGGCGATATCATACCTGAAGTCGGGCGTCAGGCCAAAACAAGCCCCAACGGTTCGACCCAATTCGCCCCTGCCGCATCGGTTAACCATCGACAAGCGAATCGCCGGCAAGCCCCTCGATGGTTATAGGAGCGCGGCCAGGCAGATGAGCGACCAGCTCCAGTCTTCCCCCCATGGCTTCCAGATAGTCACGCAACGTAGAGATCAACATATCGCTACGGTTCTCGAACCTGGAAACATTGCCCTGACGAACGTCGAGGCGCTCGGCCATGCTTTCCTGGGTGATCTCGAGCTGTTTACGCAAGGCCTGAAGCGTCATTTCCTCACGAATCAGTTCGCGACCACGCTCCTCGATTCTGGCCCTGCGCTCAGGCGTCAGCTCGTTCATTACGTCTTCAAGCGTCTTGTACATTTCTCAACCTCTGGACAAATGTCGATCAAACCGTTCATCGGCACGGGTAATCAGGCTTCCATAAAATCTACGCTCATTGATGCCAGCCTTGTCCCCCGCAACGAGCAACAACGCAGAGCGCGAACGATCGAAAGCGAATGCGACCCGCCATACACCACCATCTGCGTTGAACCTCAACTCTTTCATATTCGAATGCCGCGAGCCCTTCAGCGTGTCCACATGTGGACGCCCCAATGCGGGGCCAAAATGCTTGAGCAGATGGAGCTGCGCCAGCAATTCATCCTGTACCACCTCGGTCAACACCTGCAGCTCGGCATTGAACTCCCGGCACATTCCAATAGACCACCCCATTAAAATACCTCTAAGGGAATATTCCCTCAAGCGCATATCAAGATTCTTCGAGAAGAAATCCTGAACATCTGCAAAATGCCTCGATAGCAGGTACTTCAACGTCTCAACGTAATATTTACGCTTGATTTTCGCGTGAAATTTCCTACAGCCCAGTGATTAGCACTGGCCAAACGCCGCCCCAGATGGGAACCTTTCCCTCCACGGAGACGTCCACTCCCCTGCAACCCGCTTCGGTTCAGGGCTGGTTTCACCTGCTTCACGAGCCCGACGGGGTTCGGCTCATGGCCTGATGCCGCGCATCGGGCTGCTGCTCGCGACCACGCTGCCCGCCGCCAGGAATGGCCGGCCACACGGGGGTGTGATCGCCGACTATAAAAAAGGAGTCCGCCTGTGGCTGCACGCTACGGAAAAGGGCTGTTGGGATGGGCCGCCGTGCTCGTCATCCTGGCCCTGCTGGTCCACTGGATCGGCATCGACACAATCGATCGCTACCGCGACGATCTTGGGTTCTACCTGCAAGCGCACCTGGTCCTGGTGCTGGCTTCGATGGCGGCGGCGCTGGCCGTGGGCATCCCCGCCGGCATTGCCTTGAGTCGACCGCACCGGGTCGACAAGGCCGAGCGCTTCATGCAGTTTTTCAACGTTGGCAACACCATTCCTCCCCTGGCCGTCCTGGCCATCGCCCTGAGTATCCTGGGCATCGGCGCGGGTCCTGCGATCTTCGCGCTGTTCCTCGCCTCCCTGCTGCCCATCGTGCGCAATACCTACGAGGGCCTGAAAAACGTCCCCGCCTCGCTCAAGGAAGCCGCCACCGGCATCGGCATGACCCCGCGCCAGCAGCTGTGGCAGGTGGAACTGCCCAATGCCGTGCCGATCATCGTCGGCGGCGTGCGCGTGGCCCTGGCGCTGAACGTGGGTACCGCGCCGCTGGCGTTTTTGATCGGCGCCAACAGCCTGGGCAGCCTGATCTTCCCCGGCATCGCCCTGAACAACCAGCCGCAGCTGTTGCTGGGCGCCGCGTGTACCGCGCTGCTGGCCCTGGCGCTCGACGCGCTGGTGAGTTTCTCCAGCAAGCGCTGGCTGGAACGTGGCCTGGCCCGATAACGAGAGGGAAACCATGAAGAAGACAATCGCCCTGTTGCTGGGCGCGGCCCTGCTATGCGCAGGCTTTGCCCAGGCAGCGGACAAACCGCTGATCCGCATCGGCGCGCGGGTGTTCACCGAACAGACCGTGCTCGCTGAAATCACCGCCCAATACCTGCGCGCGAACGGCTTCGACGTGCGGGTGACCGCCGGCCTTGGCAGCAACATCGCCCGCCAGGCCCAGGAAACCGGTCAGCTCGACCTGATGTGGGAATACACCGGGGTCTCGCTGGTGTCCTACAACCATATCGACGAACGCATGCCCAGCGCCGAGGCCACCTACGCCCGGGTCAAAAAACTCGACGCAGAAAAAGGACTGGTCTGGCTGACTCCGTCGAAATTCAGCAACACCTACGCCCTGGGGCTGCCCAGGCAGGTCGCTGCGACCTACCCGCAGGTCAACACCATCAGCGATCTCAACCAGGTACTGCGTGACGAGCCCGGCCGCAACCACCTGGTGGCGCTGGACACCGAGTTCGCCAACCGCCCCGATGGCCTGGTCGGCCTGCGCGAGATGTACGGGCTGCCCCTGGACCGGCGCAACATCCGCCAGATGGATGGCGGCCTGGTCTACACCGCAATGCGCAACAACCAGGTGTTCGCCGGCCTGGTCTACACCACCGATGGGCGCCTGGACGCCTTCGACCTCAAGCTACTGGAAGACGACAAGCACTACTTCCCCGACTACACCGCAGCGCCCGTGCTGCGCAAGGCGGTGCTCGACGCCCACCCGCAACTGGCCACCCTGCTCGAGCCATTGGCCAATCAGCTCGACGACCAGACCATGCGCAAGCTCAACGCCCAGGTCGATGTCGAGCATCAGAGCCCGACCGTGGTCGCCGCGGCATTCCTGCGTGAGCATTCACTCGGCGAGGTACAACCATGAACCTGCTCGACACCTTTGCCCACCTCGACTGGGCGCAGGTCCTGCAACTGACCTGGCAGCACATCATGCTGGTCGGCATCGCGGTGAGCCTGGCCATCATCGTCGGCGTGCCGCTGGGCATCCTGATGACCCGCTTCCCGGTGTTCGCCGGCCCCCTGCAGGCCAGCGCCACGGTGTTGCTGACCATCCCCTCGATTGCCCTGTTCGGCCTGCTGCTGCCGTTCTATTCGAAGTTCGGCCAGGGCCTGGGACCGCTGCCGGCGATCACCGCCGTGTTCCTTTATTCACTGCTGCCGATCCTGCGCAACACCTACCTGGCCCTGACCAACGTCGAACCGGGCATCCGCGAGGCCGCCCGCGGCATCGGCATGACCTTCGGCCAGCGCCTGCGCATGGTCGAGTTGCCCATCGCCGTGCCGGTGATCCTCGCCGGCGTGCGCACTGCCGTGGTGATGAACATCGGCGTGATGACCATCGCCGCGACCATCGGCGCCGGCGGCCTGGGCGTGCTCATCCTCACCGCCATCAGCCGCAGCGACATGTCGATGCTGCTGGTCGGCGCCGTGCTGGTCAGCCTGCTGGCGATCATCGCTGACCTGCTCCTGCAAACCCTGCAACGTGCCCTGACTCCGGAAGGACTGCGCCCATGATCGAACTGAAGAACCTCAGCAAGACCTTCAACGTCAACGGCAAGGACGTCAAAGCCGTCGACGCGGTCAGCCTCACCGTCAACGAAGGCGAAATCTGCGTGTTCCTCGGCCCCTCGGGCTGCGGCAAGAGCACCACGCTGAAGATGATCAACCGCCTGATCACCCCGACCGCCGGCCAGGTGTTCATCAATGGCGAGGACACCAGCGCGCTGGACGAAGTGACCCTGCGCCGGCATATCGGCTACGTGATCCAGCAAATCGGCTTGTTCCCCAACATGACCATCGAAGAGAACATCACCGTGGTCCCGCGCCTGCTCGGCTGGGACAAGCAGCGCTGCCACGACCGCGCCCGCGAGCTGATGCACATGATCAAGCTCGAGCCCAAGCAGTACCTGCAGCGCTACCCACGCGAACTCTCCGGTGGCCAGCAGCAGCGCATCGGCGTGATCCGCGCCCTGGCCGCCGAGGCGCCGGTGCTGTTGATGGACGAGCCATTCGGCGCGGTCGACCCGATCAACCGCGAGATGATCCAGAACGAGTTCTTCGAGATGCAGCGGGCACTGAACAAGACGGTGATCATGGTCAGCCACGACATCGACGAGGCCATCAAGCTGGGCGACAAGATCGCCATCTTCCGCGCAGGCAAGTTGCTTCAGCTGGATCACCCGGACACCTTGCTGGCCCATCCGGTGGACGATTTCGTCAGCAACTTCGTCGGCCAGGACAGCACGCTCAAGCGCCTGCTGCTGGTCCGCGCCGAGGATGCCGCGGACAACGCGCCATCGGTGAGCCCGGAAACAGCGGTGAGCGACGCGCTGGAACTGCTGGACGAGCATGACCGCCGCTACGTGGTGGTCACCGATGGGCAGAACAAGGCGCTGGGCTATGTGCGCAGGCGCGACATGCACCGCCAGCAAGGGACGTGCGGGGATTTCCTGCGGCCGTTCAATGCCACCGCGGCCCATGACGAGCACTTGCGCATCCTGCTGTCGCGGATGTACGAGTTCAACCGGGCATGGTTGCCGGTGCTGGATGCCGAAGGGATGTTCTTGGGGGAGGTGACGCAGGAGTCGATTGCGGCGTACCTGAGTTCTGGACGCTCGCGGGGCGGCAAGACCAGTATCGTGTCGCCGGCTGAAGCAGTGGCCTCCTGATAGAAAGCCGGGGGCGCTTTGCGCCCCTTCGCGGCACAAGGCCGCTCCTACAGGGGACCGCATTCCATTGTAGGAGCGGCCTTGTGCCGCGAAAGGACCGCAAAGCGGTCCCATTCAGAACCCTACACTGGCCTGCACATAGAACGTGCGCGGCTCACCCACATAGATCCCGGCATTGTTATCGCTGGAACGGGTGAAGTACTGCTTGTCGAAGAGGTTCTTCACCCCCGCCGCCAGCTTCAGGTTCGACAGCTGCGGCCCGAAGTCATAGCCGCCACGGGCATGCCAGGTCACGTACCCCGGAATATCGCCATACTGCCCGTCGGCACTCGGCTCGGTGATGTAGTCACCGTTGAAGCTGCCGTTGGCATTGATCCCGGTCCCCGGCGCGCGCTGCTTGGATTGGGCGTAGGCATCCAGGTTCCAGGTCCAGCGGTTGACGGCGTAACGCAGCCCGGCGGTGGCTATCTGGCGCGAGTAGAACGGCAGGTCGCGCCCCTTGAAGCCGGGAATCTCCCCTTCATAGGTAGCGCGGGTGTAGGTGTAGCCACCATTGACCGACAGGCCTTCCAGGCGCGGATCGAGCCCGGCCAGGTCGTAGCGCACCGAGGCCTCGATGCCCTGGTGCTTGGTCGCCCCCAGGTTGGTCCAGCCGACATCGTTGCTGATGTACTGCAGCTCGTCGTCGAAGTCGATGTAGAACGCGGTCAGCTCACCGGCAAAACCGCCGTTGTCGTAGCGCGTACCCACTTCGTAGGTCTTGGCTTTTTCCGGCTCAAGGCCATTGGCCGTGCTGTTGCCGGTACCACCCTGGCCCAGCTGGAAATACTGCAGGCTGCCGAACGAGGTCTCGTAGTTGGCGAACAGCTTCCAGGCGTCGGACATGTGGTACATCACGCTCAGCGCCGGCAGCGGTTCGTTGCTGGTGATGCTGCGATTCTTCTCCGGCACCGGGCGGTAGTTGGCGTCCGGCACCGGGCGGTCGCGCCAGTCGGTGTTGATGTGCTCGAAGCGGATGCCCGGGGTGATGGTCCAGTTGCCGACGTCGATCTTGTCGTCGATGTAGTAGGCGCTGGCCTCGGTGCCGCCGCTGCGGTCCTGGAACACATGGCCGTCGGAGGTCGGGGTGACGGTGGGCACATTGTCGACCAGGGCCAGGCGCGTGGATTGCTCGCGCATGGCTTCCTTCAGGTAGCGATAGCCGACGCTGACTTCCTGGGTGGTCGGGCCGACGAAGAAGATCCGCGACAGGCGTGGCTCGATGGCGAAGGTGTGGTAGTTGCGCGGGTACGACGACAGGGTCTTCATGTCGCGCGCGGCGATGGCGCTGCCACGGAAGCTGTCGGTGTAGTAGGTCAGCACCTCGAACTGGGTGGCGTCGTCGATCTGGCGCAGCCACTTGAACGACACATCCTTGCGTCGACCGCTGAAGTAGTCGTAGTCACGCACCGACTGGTAGGGGTCGTGGTCGTACTGGGCCTGGGTCAGCCCGCCAGGCATGTCGGCACGGCCGTCGTAGTAGTGGAAGTTGAGCCAGAACTCGTCGACATCGGTCGGTGCCCAGTGGGTCTTGAGCATCACGTCGTCGATATCGTTGTCGTTGTTGCTGCTGCGGTAGCCGTCACCGTTTACGCCGGTGTACAGCAGCGCCACGCCCATGCCGTTATCGGCGGTGCCACCGACGAAGGCCGATTCGGTATGTTTCCAGCCGCCATGGCGGGAAGTCTCCAGGGTGGTGGACAACTCGCCGGTCGCCTTCTCGGGAATCGCCCGGGTCACGAAGTTGATCACCCCGCCGACGTTCTGCGGTCCGTAGCGCACGGAACCGGCGCCGCGTACCACATCGATGCTGTCGAGGTTGCCCGAGGAGATCGGCGCCATCGACAGCTGCGGCTGGCCGTAAGGGGCGAAGGCCGCCGGGATGCCGTCGATCAGCACGGTCGAACGCGGCGACAGGCGCGAGGTAAGGCCGCGCACGCCGACGTTCAGCGACAGGTCGCTGCCGCCGGTGCCGTTGGAGTCCTGCACCTGCACGCCCGGAATGCCGCGCAGGGCGTCGCGCACGTTCATCGTGCCCTTCTCCACCATCGCTTCGCGGCGCACCACGGTGCGCGCGCCAGGATGGTTCTGCACCACGCTCTGCTGGGCGTCGCCCAGCCAGTCACCGACCACTTTCACATCGGTGGGCGCCAGCTCCAGGCTGCCGGTGGTCAGGCTGCCGGCGGCCTGGACCGGCTTGACCACCACGGTGTCCGCGGACTGCTCGAAAGTCAGCCCGCTGCCTTGCAGCAGTTGCTGCAGGGCCTGCTCCGGCGCCAGGTTGCCGGACACCGCCGGGGCCTGCTTGCCGTCCACCAGCTCGGGGCTGAAGAACAGTTGCAGGTTGGTCTGCTGGCCAAGCTGCTTGAGCGCGCCCGCCAGCGGCTGGGCCTGGATCTGGATGGTATCGGCGTAGCTGTTGCCAGCGGCGGCGCTGACCGCCAGGGCAAGCGCCAGGCGGCGCAGCTGGAGAAGGGGCTTATTGTTGTTCACGTCTTCGAGAGGTCCTGAGAGTCGGGATAAACGCCAACCGCATGCAAATGTAAATGCTTGGCAGTTGCAGCTGGCGGGGAAGACGAACGAACGGAAAAAAACCTGAATTTATTTCAGAACAATTTCGCTGGAGCCATCCGGACGGGTGTTCACCTGCACCGGCAGGATGCTTGGCAACGCCCGCAGCAGCGCGTCCGGGTCATCGGTGCTGAAGGTGCTCGACAGGCGTAGCGCGGCGGCCTTGCCGGGTGCCACATGCAGCGGCTGGGCGCGATAGCGCGAGACCTCCGCCGCCACCTCGCTCAGCGGCGCGTTGTCGAACACCAGCTTGCCCTGGCGCCAGGCGGTCACGGCGTTGGCGTCGACTACATAGGGCGCGGCGACCTTACCCTGGGCGTCGATGTGCGAACCCTGCCCGGCACCGAGCAGCGCCAGCGACTCGGCCGCGCCCTGCACCTTCACCGAACCCTGCTCCACCGCCACGCGGGTGCTGGTCGGCTCCTGGCGCACATCGAAGCGGGTGCCGGTGACGGTGACCTCGCCCTGTGCGGTGCTCACCACGAATGGTCGGCCACTGTCGTGGGCAACGATGAACATCGCCTCGCCCGCAGCCAGGCGCACATGGCGACGCCCCGAAGAGAACATCACCTGCACCTGGGTGGCACTGTTGAGTTCCAGCCGTGATCCGTCCGGCAATTCGACCTGACGCCGCTCGCCCAGGGCTGTAGTCAAGGTGTCCTGATGGTTGAGCTGCTGATACTGCCAACCCGTCCAGCCCAGCCCCAGCGCGACCACCGCCACGCCGGCCGCCAATGCCTGGCGCAGCAGGCGGCGGCGTGGGAGCTGGCGCACCGGCTCGGGCTGGCACAGCGCTTCGAGGCGTTGTCGGGGGATGAAATCGGCGGCGCGCCACAGCTGCACCAGGCGCTGGTATTCCTCGCGATGGCGTGGGTGCTGCGCCAGCCATGCCTGCAAGGCCTGCTGCACGGCGCTGTCATGCGGCGTTTCCTGGGCCCGGGCAAACCAGCTGGCCGCCTGCTCGCCCACGGGATCGGGCGCATGCTGTCTGATCAATGGGCTCTCCTGACTCATCTGGCCGACACATCCAAGTGCTCACGCAGATGTCGGAGCGTGCGGATCATATACTTTTCGACCATGTTCTTGGTCAAACCCATGCGCTCGGCGATCTCTGCCTGGGTCAGGCCCTCGAGCTTCTGCCAGATGAACACCCGGCGGCAGTTCAGCGGCAGTTCGGCCAGCGCCCGCTCGACGCTGTCGGCCAGTTCCAGGGCATGCACGTAGGCCTCCGGGTCGCTGCCATTGGCGGCGCCGTCGGCGAACGCCTCAAGTTCCAGCGCCTGGCGACGGTCCTCGCGGCGAAAGCCATCGACGGCGATGTTGCGGGCGGTCTGGTGCAGGTAGGCACGCGGCTGCTCGACCTGCTCGTTGGGGTTTTCCAGAACCCGGACAAAGGCGTCGTGAGCGAGGTCCTCGGCCTGCTGACGACTGCGCAACTTGCGCGTCCAGGTGCCGATCAGCTCATGGTAGTGGTCGAGGAAGCCTTTGTGTCCGGACACGTTCGGGGTCGTCAGGGAGGCAGATGAGGTCGCGAATAGTAATGTTTCTCATCAAGGACGGCAATCGGCCCATTCTTGAGCCGACCAAGGGTGGTTTCCGGTGTCGGTAACAAAAAATTTATGGCGATTTCGAAAAAAATGACGGGCGTCGCGCCGTGGCCATAAATATGAACACTCTCCGGAAAAACCCCGTTCACCACACAACCCCGACAAACGGTCTTCTGCCGATTCTTCGGCTCTTTCGCGGCGAAAGCCAGCCAACATGCAAAGAACCCAGCTATCAGCCGTTCGCGACCAGATCGCCACCTATTCCACAATTTTTAACGCTTGTGGCCTTTTCCGGAACATCCACGCCACGCATCGGTCGGTTATTGCAGCGGTGGGGCATCGATACACGACGAACACCCCGGACCTGCCTGTTGATCTTGCGGTTTTCACGTCCTAAAGTGCGCGCCGAACGTCCATGCTGGAAACGATCCATCCGGCTCAAGTACTGACGACGAGACAGCAAGGTCACCCGCCGCCCTTCCCTGGCACGGTTGACCTTTTTGCTTTCGGCGACATGCCTTGGGAAGTAGGCGAACCAAAGTGGGGATACGGAGGACGTTCAGTTTGCTGCCACTTATCTTTTCAGTTTGCCCATGGAGCCCTTGAGCATGTCGATCCAGGTCGAAGACTACTTTGCGCGTGACACCTTCCAGAAAATGAAGGCGTTCGCCGACAAGCAGGAAACCCCGTTCGTACTCATCGATACCCAGATGATCAGCCAGGCCTATGACGACCTGCGCGCCGGTTTCGAGTTCGCCAAGGTCTACTACGCGGTCAAGGCCAACCCGGCGGTCGAGATCATCGACCTGCTCAAGGAAAAAGGCTCGAGCTTCGACATCGCCTCGATCTACGAGCTGGACAAGGTGCTGGGCCGTGGCGTCAGCGCCGATCGCATCAGCTACGGCAACACCATCAAGAAGTCCAAGGACATCCGCTACTTCTTCGAGAAGGGCGTGCGCCTGTACGCCACCGACTCCGAAGCGGACCTGCGCAACATCGCCAAGGCCGCGCCGGGTTCGAAAGTCTATGTGCGCATCCTCACCGAAGGCTCCACCACCGCCGACTGGCCGCTGTCGCGCAAGTTCGGCTGCCAGACCGACATGGCCATGGACCTGCTGATCCTCGCCCGCGACCTGGGCCTGGTGCCCTACGGCATCTCCTTCCACGTAGGCTCCCAGCAGCGCGACATCAGCGTGTGGGACGCGGCCATCGCCAAGGTCAAGGTGATCTTCGAGCGCCTGAAGGAAGAAGACGGCATCGAACTGAAGCTGATCAACATGGGCGGCGGCTTCCCGGCCAACTACATCACCCGCACCAACAGCCTCGAGACCTATGCCGAAGAAATCATCCGCTTCCTCAAGGAAGACTTCGGCGACGACCTGCCGGAAATCATCCTCGAGCCAGGCCGTTCGCTGATCGCCAACGCCGGCATCCTGGTCAGTGAAGTGGTGCTGGTGGCGCGCAAGTCGCGTACCGCCGTCGAGCGCTGGATCTACACCGACGTGGGCAAGTTCTCCGGCCTGATCGAAACCATGGACGAGGCGATCAAGTTCCCGATCTGGACCGAGAAGAAAGGCGAGACCGAGGAAGTGGTGATCGCCGGCCCGACCTGCGACAGCGCCGATATCATGTACGAGAACTACAAGTACGGCCTGCCGCTGAACCTGGCCATCGGCGACCGCCTGTACTGGCTGTCCACCGGCGCCTACACCACCAGCTACAGCGCGGTGGAGTTCAACGGCTTCCCGCCGCTGAAGGCCTACTACCTGTAATGCACAACGGGGCCGCAAGGCCCCGTTTTCATTTGCCGCCCTGCCCCGCTCTGTAGGAGCGGCCTTGTGCCGCGAAAGGGCTGCGCAGCGGCCCCGGCGATTGATGCGTCAACGCTGAAAACCTGGGGCCGCTGCGCGGCCCTTTCGCGGCACAAGGCCGCTCCTACAGGGGTGGCGCCGGCCTTCGTTCGATCTCCTCGGCATAGCGCGCCGCATGGACCATCAGCGCCGGCCCCGCCCCCTGCAACGTCACCAACGCACTGCGCAGGAAATTCAGGTTGCCCTCGACCCTGGCCCGCTCCAGCCATGGCCCGGCCTCGCCGATTTCCCCGCGCTCGACCAGCACCAGCGCCAGGCTGAACATCCCGCGAAAATCCCCGGCCTCGGCCGAGCGCCGATACCAGCGCACGGCCCGGGCAGGGCTTGGCGCAGTGGCAATACCTTGCTCCAGGTAGCGCCCATACAGGTTCATCGACTTGGCATGCCCCAGCTGCGCGGCCTTCTCGTAGCACATCAACGCCTGGGCCTGGTCGGCCGGCACCCCGCGCCCGGTGGCCAACAGGTTGGCCAGGTTGTACATCCCCCAGTCCAGGCCGGCGTCGGCCGCACGGGCATAGTGAATGGCCGCCTGCGCGAGCTCCACCTCGCCACCCCAGCCGTGCTCCAGGCAACGGCCGAGCATGTTGTGCGCCATGGCGCTGCCACCCTGGGCGGCGATGGCGAACCAACGGCGGGCCACGCCGGCATCCTCTTCGATACCGCGCCCATCGAGCAGGATCTGCCCAAGCAACAATTGCGCCTCGACCACCCCCTGCCCCGCCGCCGCCAGGATCGCCTGGGCGGCCTGGCCCGGACTGTGTTCGAGCATCGCCTGCAACCCGGCAACATCCACCACCTCTTCACGACGCAACTGATAGGACACGGCTCAGACCTCGGCCCAGCGGCGCAACAGATTGTGATAGGTACCGGTCAGTTGCAGCAGCGACGGATGCTCGGGCACATCGGCGGTGAGCTGGCGGATCGCGTTGTCCATCTCGAACAGCAAGGTGCGCTGGCTGTCCTCGCGCACCAGGCTCTGGGTCCAGAAGAACGCCGCATAGCGCGCCCCGCGAGTGACCGGGTTGACCTTGTGCAGGCTGGTGCCGGGGTACAGCACCAGGTCGCCGGCGGCCAGCTTGACCTCGCGCACGCCAAAGGTGTCCTGGATCACCAGCTCGCCGCCGTCGTAGCTGTCCGGATCGCTGAGGAACAGCGTCGAGGACAGGTCGGTGCGCACCCGCTCCGGGCTGCCCTTGGGCTGGCGCAGGGCGTTGTCGATGTGGAAATCAAAATTGCCCCCTTCGCGGTAGCAGTTGATCAGCGGCGGGAACACCTTGTGCGGCAGGGCCGCCGACATGAACAACGGATTGCGCCACAGCCGCTCGATCAGCGCATTGCCGATCTCCTTGGCCAGCGCATGGCCCTCGGGCAACTGCAGGTTGTGCTTGGCCTTGGCCGACTGGTACCCCGCGGTGATCTTGCCGTCTGCCCAGTCGGCCTGCTCCAGGGCCTCGCGAATGCGCGAGATCTCGTCGGCGTCGAACAGCCCGGGAATATGAAGCAGCATGGCGGCGGCACCAGGTATGACTGAAGGAGCGCCAATGATATTGATTCCCTTTTACCTACCACAAGCCCTTTATCCATGGCACGACGGATGAGACCGTAAAAACCGTAAGGCGAAATTGTAAAGAATGTAAATTTATGGTGAATGTAAACGCTTCTCAATTGTTCGTTACAATCACTTACATTATGCTCCGCGGCCTTCATACCTTGGGGAAGGTCTACAACAATGCGTCACGTGCCATCTGCTGTGAGTTCACCACGTCTGCTCGCCTCCGCCATCGGCATGGCGATCACCGCCACCTCGGCCTATGCCGCCGACCCGGCCGCCAATACCGCCATCACCCTGGACGCCACCAGCGTCAATGGCAAGGCCGAACAGGCAAGCACCGAGTACAAGGTCGACAAGGCCTCGTCGCAGAAGTACACCGCGCCGCTGGTGGACACCCCACGGTCGGTCACCGTGATCCCGCAGCAGGTGATCAAGGACACCAACGCCATGTCCCTGCAGGATGCTCTGCGCACCGTGCCGGGTATCACCTTCGGTGCCGGTGAAGGCGGTAACCCGCAAGGCGACCGTCCCTTCATCCGTGGCTTCGACGCCCAGGGCGACACCTACCTGGACGGCGTGCGCGACACGGGTGCCCAGACCCGCGAAATCTTCGCCATCGAGTCTGTCGAAGTGGCCAAGGGGCCGAACTCGGCGGTCGGTGGCCGTGGCGCCGCAGGCGGCACCATCAACCTGGTGAGCAAGCGCGCGCACCTGGGCAACTCGCTGGACGGCGCCTGGACCTGGGGCAGCGACCAGACTCAACGCTACACCTTCGACGGCAACTACCAGTTCAGCGACAGCGTTGCCGGGCGCCTGAACCTGATGACCCACGAAAGCAATGTCGCCGGTCGCGACAAGGTCAACTACGACCGCTGGGGCATCGCCCCCTCGCTGGCCTTCGGCCTGGGCACGCCGACCCGCGTCAACCTCGACTACTACCACCTGGAAAGCGACGACCTGCCGGACTCCGGCATCCCCTACAGCGTGCCCCGTGCAGGCAGCACCGCACGGACTTCGGCGCATCCGGACAAACCAGTCGACGGTGGCGACAGCGACAACTTCTACGGCCTGACCGGACGCGACTTCCGTAAGACCCGTGTCGATATCGCGACCTTCGCCATCGAGCACGACCTGACCGACACGCTGACCATCAAGAACACCCTGCGCCACGGCAACAGCATGCAGGACTACGTGCTGACCCAGCCCGACGACAGCGCCGGCAACGTCAACAACAACGGTGTCTGGCGTCGCGCCAACAGCCGTGTGGGCAACACCGCCACCACCACCAACCAGACCGACCTGTTCGGCGAGTTCTACCTGGGCGGCCTGAAGAACAGCTTCTCCACCGGCGTCGAGTTCACCAAGGAAGAGTCCGACCGCCAGAGCTACACCGTTACCCCCAACAGCAAGCTCACCTGCACCGGCCCGGGCAGCGGCGGCAGCTGCACCTCGCTGGACAACCCGAACCCGGACGACAACTGGGTCGGCACGGTCGAGCGCAACTACGCCGGCACCAGGACCAACAGCAAGACTCGCGCACTCTATGTGTTCGACACCCTGGAGCTGACCCCGCAGTGGCTGCTGAACATGGGCCTGCGCTATGACCACTTCGACACCGATTACCGTGGCTACAATGCCGACGGCAGCACCGCGGTGAGCAGCAAGGGCGTACCCGCCAAAGGCTCGGACACCAGCGAGTTCATCACCGGCCAGCTGGGCCTGGTGTGGAAACCGGCGGACAACGGCAGCATCTATGTGTCCTACGCCACCTCCGCCACGCCGCCTGGCGCCATGCTCGGCGAGGGCACCGAAGGCAACCCGCTGGGCAACACCACCGACCGTTCCGGCAACCTGCTGGGCAGTGACATGGAGCCGGAAGAAACCACCAACTACGAGCTCGGCACCAAGTGGGACCTGCTCGACCAGCGCCTGTCCCTGGCTGCGGCGCTGTTCCGCACCGAGAAGGAGAACGCCCGGGTCCAGGTCAACACCAACACTTACGAGAACGTCGGTGAAACCCGTGTGCAAGGCATCGAGCTGTCGGCCAGCGGCAAGCTGACCGACAAGTGGCAGGTGTTCGCCGGCTACACCTACATGCAGGCCCGCCAGATCGACGGTGGCCCGCTGGGCAAGGCGAACGACGGCAACCAGTTGCCCAACACGCCGAACAACAGCGCCAGCCTGTGGACCACCTACCAGCTGACGCCGAAGCTGACTGTCGGCGGCGGCGCCTTCTATGTGGATGACGTCTACGGCAGCGTGGCCAACACCACCATGGTCGACAGCTACGTACGCTACGACGCCATGGCCGCCTACAAGCTGACCAAGAACATCGACCTGCAGCTGAACGTGCAGAACCTCACCAACGAGGTCTACTACGACAAGGCCTACTCCACCCACTTCGCCAACCAGGCGGCAGGGCGCACGGCGTTGCTGACCACCAGCGTGCACTTCTGATGTAAGCGGCGTCTGCACTGGCCTCTTCGCGGGTAAACCCGCCCCCACAGGTTCGCCACCGCTCCGAAGGTCAGTGCTGTACCTGTGGGGGCGGGCTTGCCCGCGAAGAGGCCGGCACAGGACACCCCGCCCCGTTCATTCCCGTGAACGGGGCGTTTGCGTACCAAGGCATAATGCACGCCGCGCAGTTCCTGGCGGCAATACAAGGTGATCGATGTGGTGAAGAAGACGCTGTTCCAATTGCACTGGTTCTTTGGCATCACCGCCGGCCTGGTGCTGGCGCTGATGGGCGTGACCGGCGCGATCTGGTCGTTCCAGGAAGAACTGCTGCGCGCGTTCAACGCCGAGGTGCTCAAGGTCGAGGTACGCCAGGAAGGCGTGCTGCCGCCGGCCGAGCTGGTGCGCCGGGTCGAGGCCGCGCAAGGCGACAAGGTCTCCATGCTCTGGGTCGATATCCGCGAAGGCAACGCCGCACGGATCTTCTTCACCCCCGCACCCGGGGAGCGACGCGGTGCGCTGCGCTACGCCGATCCGTACACCGGCGAGCTCAAGGGTGACGTCGCCGGCCTGGGCTTCTTCAACCTCATGCTCAACCTGCACCGGTTCCTGGCCATGGGCGACACAGGCCGGCAGATCACCGGTGCCTGCACCCTGATGCTGATCTTCTTCTGCCTCTCCGGGCTGTACCTGCGCTGGCCGCGCAAGGCACTGAACTGGCGGACCTGGCTGACGCTGGACTGGGCGAAGAAAGGCCGTGCCTTCAACTGGGACCTGCACGCGGTGTTCGGCACCTGGTGCCTGGTGTTCTACCTGCTGTTCGCCCTGACCGGGCTGTTCTGGTCCTACGAGTGGTACCGCGAAGGCCTCAATCGCCTGCTGGCCGACCAGCCTGCGGCGGGCGAGCAGAAGCGTGGCGAAGGCCGTGGCGGTCGCCATGGGCCGCCCAAGGCCGACAAGAACGCTCCGCCTCTTGTTGTCGATTACGAGGCCATCTGGACCAACCTCAAGGCCGCCGCAGGCCCTGGCCTGTCCACCTACAACCTGCGCCTGCCGCCGGCCGGCGGGCAACCGGCGACCCTGTTCTACCTGCTGCAGGGCGCCGACCACGAGCGCGCCCTCAACACCCTCACCCTCGACCCGGCCACCGGCCAGGTCAAGCGTCACGAGCGCTACACCGACAAGTCGTTCAAGGCCCAGTTGCTGCAGAGCGTCTATGCCCTGCACGTGGGCAGCTACTTCGGCCTGCCGGGGCGGATCATCGTCACCCTCGCCAGCCTGACCATGCCGCTGTTCTTCGTCACCGGCTGGCTGCTGTACCTCGACCGCCGGCGCAAGAAGCGCCAGGTCCGCGCCGCCCGTGGCGCGGTGGCCGCTCAGGCGAACGACGGCGACAGCTGGCTGATCGGTTTCGCCAGCCAGAGCGGCTTTGCCGAGCAGCTCGCCTGGCAGAGCGCCGGCCAACTTCAAGCCGCCGGCTTGCCGGTGCAGGTACGCCCGCTGGCCGAACTGGGCGAGGCCGAATTGCGCCAGGCCAACCGCGCGCTGTTCGTGGTCAGCACCTTCGGCGACGGCGAGGCCCCGGACAGCGCCCGTGGATTCGAGCGCAAGGTGCTCGGCCAACCTTGGCCGCTGGATCACCTGGACTTCGCCCTGCTGGCCCTGGGCGACCGCCAGTACCCGCACTTCTGCGGCTTCGCCCGCCGGCTCCAGGCCTGGCTCGGCGAACGCGGCGCCACCTGCGCCTTCAGCCCGGTGGAGGTGGACAACGCCGACCCCGCCGCGCTGCAGCTGTGGCAACAGGAACTGACGCAATTCACTGGCGCCCGCCCGGTCGCCGCCTGGCAGCCGCCGAGCTTCGGCAACTGGCAACTGTTGCGCCGCGAACGGATCAACCCGGGCAGCCAGGGCGCGCCGGTCTACCTGTTGGGCCTTCAGGCAGTAGCGCCGACGACCTGGGAAGCCGGCGACCTGATCGAGATCCTGCCGCGCAACGGCCAGCCTCGTGTCGATGCCTTCCTTGCCGGCCTGGGCCTCGACCCAGGCAGCCCGGTGCAGCTCGACGACCTGCAGGAAACCCTGGTGCAGGCCCTGGCCACCCGCCAGTTGCCGGTCAGCCGCGAACATCTGGTCGGACTGCATGCCCAGGCACTGGTCGATGCCCTGATCCCGCTCACCGCCCGTGAATACTCGATTGCCTCCATCGCCAGCGATGGCGTGCTGGAGCTGATCGTGCGACAGGAACGCCACGCCGATGGCAACCTCGGCCTGGGCTCCGGCTGGCTGACCGAATACCTGCCGCTGCAAGGCAGCGTCAGCGCGCGCCTGCGTCGCAATAGCGGTTTCCATTTGCCCGCCGAGTCGGCGCCCTTGGTAATGATCGGCAATGGCACCGGCCTGGCCGGTCTGCGCAGCCTGCTCAAGGCCCGGATTGCCGGGGGCGAACAACGCAACTGGCTACTGTTCGGCGAACGCAACCGGGCGCACGATCTGCTGTGCGGTGAGGAACTGCAAGGCTGGGTGGAAAGCGGCGATCTGCAACGACTGGACCTGGCGTTTTCGCGGGACCAGGCCGAGAAAATCTATGTGCAGGACGTGCTGTTGCAGCAGGCCGCCGAGTTCAAGCGCTGGGTGGATGACGGCGCTTGCGTGTATGTCTGTGGGAGCCTGCAAGGGATGGCTGCCGGGGTGGATGCGGCGTTGCAGGGGATGCTGGGTGAAGCTGTCGTGCAGCAGTTGATCGAGGATGGGCGATATCGGCGAGACGTGTATTGAACAGTCACATCCCTGGGGGCGCGTTGCGCCCCTTTCGCGGCACAAGGCCGCTCCTACATGGGGTTGCGATCTCCTGTAGGAGCGGCCTTGTGCCGCGAAAGCGCCTCATGACCTTCAATGCAATTCGAAGGTATCGGCATCCAGGTTCGCCGGGAACCGCGCCCGGTACGCTGCCAGCTCCGCAGCCCGCAGCACCACGGTGAACACCCCGTCGGCCTCACCCGCGCTCAGCAGGCTCTCGCCCTGGAAGTCCAGCACCTGGCTGTCGCCGGAATAGGCGAAGCCCTTGCCATCGGTGCCCACCCGGTTCACCGCCGCGACGAAGCACAGGTTCTCGATGCCCCGCGCCGGCAGCAGGCGGTTCCAGTGCAGGCGCCGCGCCGCCGGCCAGTTGGCGGTGTACAGCAGCAAGTCGGTGTCCTGGGCGTCGCGGCTCCACACCGGGAAGCGCAGGTCGTAGCAGATCAGCGGGCGGATCCGCCAACCCTTGAGCTCGAACTGCACCTGGCGCTCGCCCGGGGTGTAGTGCTTGTGCTCGCCGGCCATGCGGAACAGGTGACGCTTGTCGTAGTGCAGGATCTCACCGTCGGGCCGTGCCCACAGCAGCCGGTTACGGTGGCTGCCGTCGGCGGCCTGGATGATCACGCTGCCGGTGATCACCGCGTTGGCTTTTTTCGCCTGGGCCTTGAGCCACTTGTAGGTCGGGCCGTTCTCCGGCTCCGCCAGGCTTTCGGACTCCATCGAGAAACCGGTGGTGAACATTTCCGGCAGGACCACCAGGTCCACCTCGCCGGCCTGCCCGATCAGTTCCTCGAAGTGCGCGTAGTTGGCCTCGCGGTCGTGCCAGGCCAGGGTGGTCTGCACCAGGGCGATTTTCAGGTTCGGCAGTTGGCTCAGATCGCGCATAGTTTCTCCGCTGCCTGGCGCAGCGTCTCCTCGCGTTTGGCAAAGCACAGGCGCACCAGGCGTTGCTCGGGGATGGGTTGCTGGTAGAACACCGACACCGGGATGCTGGCCACGCCATGCTCACGGGTCAGCCACAGGGCCATGTCGACATCGTTCAGGTCGGGCCGGATCTGCGAATAGTCCACCAGTTGGAAATAGGTGCCCGGCGTACGGGTGAAGGTGAAACGCGAGGCCTGCAGCAGGTCGCAGAACAGGTCGCGCTTGGCCTGGTAGAAGGCCGGCAGCTCGTCGATATGCTCGGGGTGCTCGGCCATGAAGTCGGCCAGGGCGCACTGCAAGGGGGTCACGCCACAGAAGTTGACGTACTGGTGTACCTTGCGCAGTTCCGCGCCCAGTGCCGGCGGAGCGACCACATAGCCGGTCTTCCAGCCGGTGACGTGGTAGGTTTTGCCGAACGAGCTGACCACGAACGCCCGCGAATAGAGCTGCGGGTGGGCCAGCACGCTGGCATGGTGCACGCCGTCATAGATCAGGTGCTCGTAGACCTCGTCGCTGATCAGGTAGATATCGCGGTCACCGATCAGCCTGGCCAGTTGGTCCAGGTCTTCGCGGCTGATCAGCGCGCCGCTGGGATTGTGCGGCGAGTTGAGGATGACCATGCGCGTGCGCGGGCTCAGGGCATCGCTGAATTTCTGCCAATCGATGCTGAAGCTGCCGTCGGTCAGCGGCACATGCACGCAGCGCCCGCCGGCCAGTTCCACGGACGGCTCGTAGCTGTCGTAGCTGGGGTCGAAGACGATCACCTCGTCGCCGGCATGGATGACCGCCTGGATGGCGCAGAAGATCGCCTCGGTGGCACCGGGGGTGATGGTCACCTCCTGGTCGGCATCGACATTCGCGCCGTACAGCCGGGCGATCTTCGCCGCCACCTGCTGGCGCAGTGCCGGCAGGCCGGTCATGGGCGAGTACTGGTTGTGCCCGGCGGCCACATGACGACCGACGGCATCGAGCAAGGCCTGGGGGCCGTTGAAGTCAGGGAAGCCCTGGGAGAGGTTGAGCGCACCGGTCTGCATGGCCAGTTGCGACATGGTGGTGAAGATGGTCGTGCCGACGTTCGGCAGTTTGCTGCGGATCATGGAGCCCTCTTTCCTGGGGTTTGTCCGGCACGGGGTTGGGTCCGAGCATAGCGGATCGAGCAGTCAGGAAAAAGGTTGAAACAATAGGGGGATTGCGGTGGGTCAACGTGTAGGGGGAGATCAGGATTTACGCACATCCCTGTAGGAGCGGCCTTGTGCCGCGAAAGGGCTGCAAAGCAGCCCCGGCTTCCTTGCAGCGCATTCTGAACCCTGGGGCTGCTACGCAGCCCTTTCGCGGCACAAGGCCGCTCCTACAGGGGGCGCACGGCCTGGGAAGGCACGCCAAGCGGTTGTTAACGCTTGTCGCGGCGCTTCTTCTCGGCCTTCTTGTGGTGCGACATCAGGCGACGCTTCTTGTTGACCTGGCGATCGGTGAGGGTGTTTTTCTTGCCCTCGAACGGGTTGTCACCGCCCTTGTACTCGATGCGGATCGGCGTGCCGACCAGCTTGAGCACCCGGCGGTAGGTGTTCTCCAGGTAACGCGAGTAGGAGTTGGGGATCTTGTCGGTCTGGTTGCCGTGGATCACGATCAGCGGCGGGTTGGCGCCACCGAGGTGGGCATAGCGCAGCTTGATCCGGCGACCGTTGACCAGCGGCGGCTGGTGCACGCTGATGGCGTCTTCGAGGATCTGTGTCAGGCGGCTGGTCGGCCAGCGGGTGACCGCCGACTTGAACGCGGCCTGCACCGACTTGTACAGGTGGCCCACGCCGGTGCCGTGCAGCGCCGAGATGAAGTGGATGTCGGCGAAGTCGACGAAGAACAGCCGGCGTTCCAGCTCGGTCTTCACGTAGTCGCGCTCACCCGACTCCATGCCGTCCCACTTGTTCAGGGCGATGACCACGGCGCGGCCGGCGTCCAGGGCGAAGCCCAGCAGGTTGAGGTCGTGGTCGACCACGCCTTCGCGGGCGTCCATGACGAAGATCACCACGTTGGCGTCCTTGATCGCCTGCAGGGTCTTCACCACCGAGAACTTCTCGACTTCCTCGTGGATCTTGCCGCGCTTGCGCACGCCGGCGGTGTCGATGAAGGTGTACTTCTCGCCATCACGCTCGAACGGGATGTAGATACTGTCGCGGGTGGTGCCCGGCTGGTCGTACACCACCACGCGCTCTTCGCCGAGCATGCGGTTGACCAGGGTCGACTTGCCCACGTTGGGGCGGCCGATGATGGCGATCTTGATACCGTCTTTCTCGCTCGGGCCGGGGATGCGCGTGGCTTCCTCGCCTTCGGCGACATCCTCGTCGAGGGCTTCTTCCTCGGGATCACGGGGAATATGGCCGAGCAGCGACTCCATCAGGGCGTTGATACCACGGCCCTGGGAGCCCGCCACCGGAATGGCGTTGCCCATGCCCAGCGGCGAGAACTCGGCGCGGGCGATATCGGGGTCGATGTTGTCGATCTTGTTGGCGACCAGGATCGCTTCCTTGTTCCGCTTGCGCAGGTGATCGGCGATCATCTGGTCGGCGGCGGTCATGCCGGCACGGGCATCGACCAGGAACAGCACGTAGTCGGCTTCCTCGATGGCCATCAGCGACTGCTCGGCCATCTTCTCGTCCATGCCCACTTCGTCACCGGTGATACCGCCGGTGTCGATGAGGATGTACGAACGACCCTGCCAGCTGGCATCGCCGTACTGGCGGTCACGGGTCAGGCCCGACAGGTCACCGACGATGGCGTCGCGGGTCTTGGTCAGGCGGTTGAACATGGTGGATTTACCGACGTTCGGCCGGCCCACCAGGGCGATTACGGGAACCATGCGGCTCTCCACTCTTGAATTCTTGAAAATGCAAAGGCCGCTGCAAGGCAGCGGCCGGAGTTCGAGCGACGCTTCATGCGCCGCGGCCTGAGCCCGCGAGCGAGCTCAAGCATAGCTTCAGCGGATGGTCAGTGCCTCGAGCTTGCCGCTGTTGCCGAAGACGTAGATGGTGTCGCCGACCACCAGGGGTCGGGCGCGCAGGCCATCGCTGTCGATACGCTCACGGCCGACGAAGCGGCCATCGACCTGGCTGAGCAGGTGCAGGTAACCTTCGAAGTCGCCCACCGCCACATAGCTGGAGAACACTTCCGGCGCCGACAGCTGACGGCGAGCCATCGAGTCGTTGCTCCACAGCGAGCTGGAGGAACGCTCGTCGACGCTTTGCACGGTACCCGACGCTTCGCTTACGTAGACGTTGCCGAAGCCCTGGGCGACACCCACGTAGCTGGAGGCATCGCGCTGCCACAGCACGCGACCGCTTTCCAGCTCCAGGCCGGCGACGCGACCCTGGTAGGTGCCGACGTACAGGGTACCACCGGACAGCAGCAGGCCGCCGTCGATGTCCACCACCCGGTCCAGCTCGGAACGGCCCTGCGGAATCGCCACGCGGCTCTCCCACACCGGCACGCCGTTGCTGATGTCGACCGCCACCACCTTGCCGGTGGACAGGCCGGCCACGGCCAGGCGGTTGGTCACCACCGGCGCGCCGGTGCCGCGCAGGGTCAGCACGGCCGGGCTGTTCTCGTAGATCCAGCGACGGTCGCCGGTGGCGGCGTCGAAGCCGACCAGGCGGTCGTCCTGGGTCTGTACCACCACCACGTCGCCGTTGTTGGCCGGCGGCGCCAGCACTTCGCTGCTGACGCGCGAGCGCCAGCGCTCCTCGCCGGTGCTGGAATCCAGGGCGATGACCTCGCCTTTGAGGGTTCCCAGCATGACCAGGCCGTAGCCCACGCCCACGGCGCCGGAAACCGGCAGCTCGAGGTCCTTCTTCCACACCACGTCGCCGGTGATGCGGTTCAGCGCAAAGACCTCGCCGTTGACGTCGGAGGCGTAGATGCGGTCGTTCTCGATGGCCGGTACCAGGGTGTTGTAGGTCTCACCCTGGCCGTCACCGATCGAACGGCTCCACTGCTTCTTCAGCACCACTTCCTCGGTGAACTTGGTCAGCTCGGCCGGGGGCAGTTCCTTCTTGCTGTTGCTGCTGCAACCCGCCGCCAGCACGGCGAGGGTGAGCACTGCTGCTTGTTTCCAACCCTTCACTTCAGGCGTCCCCTTTGGCCAGGTCATCCAGCTTCAGTTGCAGGCCACCGATCGCGGCGTCGTCGGACAGCGCGGCCTTGGCTTTTTCGTAGGCGCTGTGCGCGTCGTCGGCGCGGCCCAGCTGTACCAGCAGGTCGCCCTTGAGTTCTTCGCGGCTGGCCAGGAAGGCCTTGTCGGTGTCGCCGTCGAGCAGCTTGAGCGCGTCCTCGGCCTTGTCCTGGGCCGCGAGCACGCGGGCCAGGCGCTGGCGCGAGATCTCGCCGAGGGTGGCGTCGGCCGGCTTGTCCAGCACGCCCTTCAGCTCGCTGGCCGCATCGTCAAGCTTGCCGCTCTCGACCGCGACCTTGGCCACGAACAGGCTGCCGTACTGGGCGTAGGCGGTACCGCCGAACTCGCTCTTGAGCTTGCCGGACAGCTCGGCGACCTTGCTCGCGTCGGGCTTGCCGTCAGGCGTCAACGAGGTTTCCAGCAGCGCCTGGTACAGCACCGAGGCGCCCTGGGACTGGTTGGCCTGGTACTTGTGCCAGGTCTGCCAGCCCAACACCACCACGCCGGCCAGCAGGGCGCCGGTCAGCAGCGGCTTGCCGTTGCGGTTCCACCAGTCCTTGGCTGCTGCCAGGCTCTCATCATCGGTACTCGACACCCCAATACTCCTATTCGCCTATTCGTTGTCAGACCGCGTCACGCCTGGGCGATCGCGGTTTCCAGGTGCGCGGCAAGCGCATCCCAGGCAATGTTCTGTTGTTCGCCCTGGCCACGCAGGGGCTTCAGGCCGATCTGCTGTTTCTCGAGCTCGTCGTCGCCCAGAATCAGCGCGAACAGCGCGCCGCTCTTGTCGGCTTTCTTGAACTGGTTCTTGAAGTTGCCGCCACCGGCATTGACTGCCAGGCGCAGGCCCGGCAGGCGATCGCGCAGGCTTTCGCTCAGGCGCAGGCCGGCCAGTTCTGCCGGCTCGCCGAAGGCGCACAGGTAGACGTCGATGGTGCGGCTGATCGACTCGGGCACCTTGCCCAGGGTCTCCAGCAGCAGGATCAGGCGCTCGATGCCCATGGCGAAACCAACGCCCGGGGTCGGCTTGCCGCCCATCTGCTCGACCAGGCCGTCATAGCGGCCACCGGCGCAGACGGTGCCCTGGGCGCCGAGCTTGTCGGTGACCCACTCGAACACGGTCTTGCTGTAGTAGTCCAGGCCGCGCACCAGCTTGGTATTGATCACGAACGGAATGCCGGCGGCGTCGAGGCGGGCCTTCAGGCCCTCGAAGTGCACGCGGGATTCTTCGTCCAGGTAGTCTTCCAGCTTCGGCGCGCCGACCAGCACCGCCTGGGTGTTCGGGTCCTTGCTGTCGAGAATGCGCAGCGGGTTGCTTTTCAGGCGGCGCTGGCTGTCCTCGTCCAGTTGCTCGAGGCGAGCCGAGAGGAACTCGACCAGCGCGTCGCGATAGCGGGCGCGGGCTTCGCTGGTGCCCAGGCTGTTGAGCTGCAGCTCGACCGCGTCCTGGATGCCCAGCAGGCCCCACAGGCGCCAGGTCAGCATGATCAGCTCGGCATCGACGTCCGGACCATCGAGGTTGAACACCTCAACGCCGATCTGGTGGAACTGGCGGTAGCGGCCCTTCTGCGGACGCTCGTGACGGAACATCTGGCCGATGTACCAGAGTTTCTGCACCTGGCCGTTGCCGGTGATGCCGTGCTCAAGCACGGCACGCACGCAGGCCGCGGTGCCTTCGGGGCGCAGGGTGAGCGAGTCGCCGTTGCGGTCCTCGAAGGTGTACATCTCCTTCTCGACGATATCGGTGACTTCACCGATCGAGCGCTTGAACAGCTCGGTGAACTCGACGATCGGCGTGCGGATCTGGCTGTAGCCGTAGCTGTCCAGCAAGCCGGCCACGGTGCCCTCGAAATAGCGCCACAGCGGCGACTGGTCGGGCAGGATGTCGTTCATGCCACGAATGGCTTGCAGCGATTTGCTCACGAGTAGTCCTTACGAATCTGTGTCTCAGCCGCGGGCGATCAGCGCCGCGTCGGCCTCGGCCTTCTCGGCCGCTTTCTGGCGGATGAGCTTTTCCAGCTCGTCGACCAGGTTGTCGTTGTTCAGCTTCTGCGATGGCTTGCCATCGATGTAGACCAGGTTCGGCGTGCCGCCGGTCAGGCCCACGTGCGATTCCTTGGCCTCGCCCGGGCCGTTGACCACGCAGCCGATCACCGCCACGTCCAGCGGTACCAGCAGGTCTTCCAGGCGCCCTTCCAGTTCGTTCATGGTCTTGACCACATCGAAGTTCTGCCGCGAGCAGCTCGGGCAGGCGATGAAGTTGATGCCACGGGAACGCAGGTGCAGCGACTTGAGGATGTCGTAGCCGACCTTCACTTCCTCGACCGGATCGGCGGCCAGGGAGATGCGGATGGTGTCACCGATGCCTTCGGCCAGCAGCATACCTAGGCCGACGGCGGATTTCACCGTCCCCGAGCGCAGGCCGCCGGCTTCGGTGATCCCCAGGTGCAGCGGCTGGATGATCTGCTTGGCCAGCAGGCGGTAGGCCTCGACGGCCATGAACACGTCGGAGGCCTTGACGCTGACCTTGAAGTCCTGGAAGTCCAGGCGGTCGAGGTGCTCGACATGGCGCAGCGCCGACTCGACCAGCGCCGCCGGGGTGGGCTCGCCGTACTTCTTCTGCAGGTCCTTTTCCAGGGAACCGGCGTTGACGCCGATGCGGATCGGGATGCCGCGGTCGCGTGCCGCGTCGACCACGGCGCGCACACGGTCTTCACGGCCGATGTTGCCCGGGTTGATGCGCAGGCAGTCGACGCCCAGTTCGGCCACGCGCAGGGCGATCTTGTAGTCGAAGTGGATGTCGGCGACCAGCGGCACGCTGACCAGCTTCTTGATCTTGCCGAACGCCTCGGCGGCGTCCATGTCCGGCACCGAGACCCGCACGATGTCCACGCCGGCATCGACCAGGCGCTGGATCTGCGCCACGGTGGCGGCGACATCGTTGGTGTCGGTGTTGGTCATGCTCTGCACCGCGATGGGCGCATCGCCACCCACAGGCACATTGCCGACCCAGATTTTGCGGGATTCGCGACGTTTGATCGGAGATTCGCCGTGCATGACTTACTGTCCCAACTTCAGGCGAGCGGTTTCGCCACTGGTGAACGGGGCGACATCGACCGCCTGGCCGTTGTAGCTCACCTGGGCGCCGCGGGCGAAGCCCAGGCGCACCGCGAACGGTGGCTTGCCGGTCAGTTCCAGGTTGTCGCCCTTGCGCTTGATGGCGCTGAACAGCACCTTGCCGTTGCCGTCGGTGACCTGGGTCCAGCAATCGGCGGTGAATTGGATATGGACCTTGGCGGTGCCGGCCGGGGCGACTTCAGCGGGCGCAGCCGGTGCGCTCGAAGCGACGGGGGCGGCTGGCGCGGCGGCGACAGGCGCGGCCACTGCAGGAGCGGCTGGCGCGACAACCGGTGCCACAGGTGCGGCGGCCGTCGGTGCCGGTGCCGCGCTGGTGGCTGGCGCGGCGGGTGCCACAGGCGCAACTGGCGCCTGGGCCTCGGTGACCGGCGCCTGCTCGGTAGCGTTCGGCTCCAGTGGCAGGGCCTGGCCCTCGGGCTGCTGGCCTTCGCTCACGGCCTGGTCTTCCGGCTCGTCCAGCGGATGAATCTGCGTGGTGCCGTCGGCGCTCTCGACCTCGACGTGCTCCAGGGCGATCTTGGCCAGGTCCTTGCCGCGCAGGCTGCTCTGGTCCTGCCACCAGAAGAAACCACCGCCGACCACCGCGACCAGCAGCAACAGGCTGACCACCCGCAGGATGTTGTGCGACAGGCGCACCGGCTCTTCGATGCGGCCGAGGGCGTGCACTTCGCTGCCCTGGGCGTGGGTGCCGGTGATCTGGTCGAAGGCCTCGACCAGAGGCGCCTGGTCCATGTCCATCAGCTTGGCGTAGGCGCGGATGTAGCCACGGGCGAAGGTGTGCCCGGGCAGCTTGTCGAAGGCGCCGTTTTCCAGGTTGTTCAGCGAAGATACCGTGAGGTTGAGCTTGCGAGCGACCTCGGCCTGGCTCCATTCGCGTTTTTCGCGGGCCTGGCGCAAGACATCACCGGGGTTCTGGCGAGTCGCTGCTGCTACTTCAGTGTGCGCGGCTTTCATCGTTGCTCCGACAGGTATTGCTGATATTCCGGCGTACCGGGATAAAGTCGTTGTAATTGCTGGCCCAAACGGGTCGCGGTGCCCTGTTCGTCGAGGGCGAGTGCCAGGCGATGGCCGAGCAGCAGGCTGCGGGCATCCTGGTCACTCAGCTGGCTGAATCGATCGTAGTAATCCCGGGCCGGCACATAATGCCTGTTTTCGTAGGACAACTCAGCCATTTCGAGCAATGCCTTCGGTTGCCGCGGATTGAGCCGAAGGGCTTTTTCCAGGTAGGCACGCGCCTGATCACCCTGCCCCTGCTTCAGGGCGGTGAGCCCCAGGTTCTCGTACACGCGGGAACGCTCAGGATACAGGGTATCGGCCCCAGCCTGGAGGAACATCGCCCGGGCTTCGTCGAAACGGCCCTGAGCATATAGGAAACTGCCGTAATTGTTGCGGATTCGTGTGTCATCCGGGCGGATGGCCAAGGCCTTGGCGAAGTGCTCGCCGGCGAATGCGGGCTCATCCTCGGCCTGGAACACCAGGGCCAGTGCTGCATGAGCCTCGGCGTCACGGGCGTCCAGGGCCAGGGCCTTGCCCAGCGGTGCCTTGGCGCGCTCGGTCAAACCTTGTTGCAAATACCCCAGCCCCAACTGCACGTAGGCCTGCCCCGCCGCCTCACGCCCCTGGCGGCTGGCCAGGGGGTCGCCCGCGCCGCCGGACACGCAGCCGGCCAGCAGCGAAAGCGTCAGGATCGACAGCGCGGCGCGCAGGCTCATGGGGCAGGTGCTCGTCAGGGGCGCGCGGCGCTGTCTTGCGGCTCGTCGGCAGCCAGCTGGCGCACGGCGATGTAGCGCTCGCTGCGGCGGGTACGGTCGTTGACCTGACCTACCAGCTGACCGCAGGCGGCGTCGATGTCGTCACCGCGGGTGGTGCGCGTGGTCACGTTGAAGCCGCCGTGGTGCAGCAGGTCCTGGAAGCGACGGATGGCATTGTTGCTCGGTCGCTCGTAGCCCGAGTGCGGGAACGGGTTGAACGGGATCAGGTTGATCTTGCACGGCACATCACGCAGCAGTTCGATCATCTGCGCGGCGTGCTCGGGCTGGTCGTTGACGTCCTTGAGCAGGGTGTACTCGATGGTCAGCACGCGCTTGCCGCCGAGGGTGGACATGTAGCCCATGCACGACTCCAGCAGCATCTTCAGCGGGTACTTCTTGTTGATCGGCACCAGCTTGTTGCGCAGCTCGTCGTTCGGCGCGTGCAGCGACAGGGCCAGCGACACGTCGATGTGCTTGGCCAGCTCGTCGATCATCGGCACCACGCCCGAAGTGGACAGGGTGACGCGACGCTTGGAAATGCCATAGCCCAGATCTTCCATCATGATCTTCATGGCGGCGATGACATTGTCGAAATTCAGCAGGGGTTCGCCCATGCCCATCATGACCACGTTGGTGATGGCGCGGTCGATCTTGGCCGGGACGGTCCCGAAGGATTTGTTGGCAAGCCACACCTGGCCGATCACTTCGGCGGCGGTGAGGTTGCTGTTGAAGCCTTGCTTGCCGGTGGAGCAGAAGCTGCAGTCCAGGGCACAGCCGGCTTGCGACGACACGCACAGGGTGCCGCGATCGTCGGTGGGGATGTAGACGGTCTCGACGCAGCTGCCGGAGGCAACGCGGACCACCCACTTGCGGGTACCGTCGGCGGAAATGTCTTCACTGACCACCTCCGGACCGCGAATCTCGGCAACGGCCTCGAGCTTTTCGCGCAAGACCTTGCCGACATTGGTCATGGCGGCGAAATCATCGACGCCAAAATGGTGAATCCATTTCATCACCTGACCGGCACGGAAGCGCTTCTCCCCGATTGAGTCGAAGAACTGTTCCATTTCCGCCAGGGTCAGCCCCAGCAGGTTGATCTTGTCAGTCGATGTCGTCATGGATTCACCCTCACCCGTAAGCTTTCGCTTAGCGAGTGGTTACCTCGGTAGCAGCGAAGAAGTAAGCGATTTCGCGAGCAGCGGCAGCTTCGGAGTCCGAACCGTGAACGGCGTTGGCGTCGATCGACTCGGCGAAGTCAGCACGGATGGTGCCTGGAGCAGCTTCTTTAGGGTTGGTGGCGCCCATCAGCTCACGGTTCAGAGCGATGGCGTTTTCGCCTTCCAGAACCTGAACAACGACAGGGCCCGAAGTCATGAAGGCAACCAGGTCACCGAAGAAGCCACGAGCGCTGTGCTCGGCGTAGAAGCCTTCGGCTTCGGCCTTGGACAGTTGCTTGATTTTCGAAGCGACGATTTTCAGGCCGGCTTCTTCGAAGCGAGTGGTGATCTTGCCGATGACGTTTTTAGCGACGGCGTCAGGCTTGATGATCGAGAAAGTACGTTGAACAGCCATGGAAAACTCCAGAAATATGAGTGTTGCGAAAAATTAAACCCGCGAATTATACGCGGGTTCCAGGGGATTGCCTAACCTGCGGCGTGCGCTCAGTCGGCTTCTTCGATCCAGGCCGCCTGGATGGCCTCGAGAACCTTCTCGCCGCAACGCGACGGATCGTCATCGAAGTCCGGCAGAGCCATGACCCACGCGCGCAGATCGACGAAATTCACGTAATGAGGATCGACCTCGGGCTTGCTTTCCGCAAGCTGGATGGCGATCTCAAGTACATCAACCCATTTCAGACTCATGTACAGGCCCTCAGTGCGGCGCTTCGGCGGCGTGGTTGAGCGAATATTTGGGGATCTCGATGGTGAGGTCCTCATCGCCGACGACCACCTGGCAGCCCAGGCGCGACTGCGCCTCCAGGCCCCAGGCCTTGTCCAGCATGTCCTCTTCGAGCTCGTCCGCTTCTTCAAGGGAGTCGAAGCCCTTGCGGATGATGCAATGGCAGGTGGTGCAGGCCTTGACGCCGCCGCAGGCGCTTTCCATCTCGATGTGATGGTCGTGGGCCAGTTCCAGGATGTTGGTCCCGGTCGGCACTTCCACGGTCAAGCCCTCGGGGCAGAACTTCTCATGCGGCAGGAATGTCACCAGCGGCATCGGTTACTCCTCGATCTCATTCAGGTTGCGCCCGGCCAGTGCGGCTTTGACCGTCGAATCAAGGCGACGGGCGGCAAATGCATCGGTCACCTGCGACAGACGCTTGGTCTGTTGCTCGATGGCGGCGCCATCGGTGCCGGTCAGCAAATCACGTAGTTCTTGCATCTGGAATTCGATCGCGTCGCGCTCGTCACTGCTGAGCAGGCGCTCGCCATCGGCGTCCAGGGCGCCCTGCACCGCCTCGAGCAGGCGCTCGGCGTCGACCTGGTGCTCGCGCAACTGGCGCGCATGCTTGTCGGAGCCGGCGTGCTCGAAGGAGTCCTTGAGCATGCGGGCGATCTCGCCGTCGGTCAGACCGTAGGACGGCTTGACCTGAATGCTCGATTCCACCCCCGAACCCAGTTCGCGGGCCGCGACGCTGAGCAGGCCGTCGGCGTCGACCTGGAAGGTCACGCGGATCTTCGCCGCGCCCGCGACCATGGCCGGGATGCCGCGCAGCTCGAAGCGCGCCAGGGAACGGCAGTCGCTGATCAGCTCGCGCTCGCCCTGCAGCACGTGGATCATCATGGCCGACTGGCCATCTTTGTAAGTCGTGAACTCCTGGGCGCGGGCCACCGGAATGGTGGTGTTGCGCGGGATCACCTTCTCCATCAGCCCGCCCATGGTCTCAAGACCCAGCGACAGCGGGATGACGTCGAGCAGCAGCAGCTCACCGCCTTCGCGACGGTTGCCGGCGAGGGTGTCGGCCTGGATGGCGGCACCGATGGCCACCACCTGGTCCGGGTCGATCGAGGTCAGCGGAGTACGGCCGAACAGCGCGCCGACCGCCTCGCGCACACGCGGCACACGGGTCGAACCACCGACCATGACCACCGCGCCGACTTCCTCCAGCTCGATGCCGCTGTCGCGCACGGCGCGGCGGCAGGCCTTGAGGCTGCGGGCGATCATCGGTTCGATCATGGCTTCGAAGGCGGCACGGGTCAGCTCGCCCTGCCAGGCACCATGCTGGACGCCGACGGCGTCACTGTCGGTCAAGGCTTCCTTGGCCGCGCAAGCGGTCTGCAGCAGCAGGCGCTGGGTGGCCGGATCGAGGTCGGCGGACAAATCGGCCTGCTCGATGATCCAGCCAGCGATCGCATGGTCGAAGTCATCGCCACCCAGGGCGGTGTCACCACCGGTGGCCAGCACCTCGAAGACACCGGCAGTCAGGCGCAGGATGGAGATATCGAAGGTGCCGCCGCCCAGGTCGAAAATCGCCACGACGCCTTCGGCATCCTGGTCCAGGCCATAGGCCACGGCAGCAGCGGTCGGTTCGTTGAGCAAGCGCAGGACATTGAGGCCGGCCAGCTTGGCCGCATCCTTGGTGGCCTGGCGCTGGGCGTCGTCGAAATAGGCCGGGACAGTGATCACCGCGCCGACCAGCTCGCCACCTAGGGTTTGCTCGGCGCGCTGACGCAGCACCTTGAGAATATCGGCCGACACTTGCACCGGGCTTTTCGGGCCCTGGACCGTGTCGATGAACGGCATGTGCGATTCACCGCCGACAAAACGGTACGGCAGTTGCTCGCCCAGCTGCTTGACGTCCGCCAGGCCGCGCCCCATCAGGCGCTTGACCGACAGGATGCTGTTGAGCGGGTCGCTGGGGGCAGCCTCGCGCGCGGCCAGGCCGACTTCGACAGCGTTGTCGAGATAACGCACGGCGGACGGCAGGATGACACTACCCTGGGCATCGGGCAGCGGCTCGCTGCGCCCGCTGCGCACGGCGGCGACGAGAGAATTGGTGGTGCCCAGGTCGATGCCCACCGCCAGGCGGCGCTGGTGCGGCTGGGGGCTCTGACCGGGTTCGGCGATCTGCAGTAGGGCCATGCTTATCTGAGTACCTTAGGCGTCATCACGGGCAACGCCGGGGTTAATCGTCGAGGCGCTCTTCGAGTTGGCGCACTTCTTGGGCGAGCTTGTCGAGGAACTGCATGCGGCGCATCAGGCGCTCGGCCTGCTCACGCTCTGCAGCAACATCCCAGCAGGCGGCGAAATCCTCGTTCAGCGTGTCCTGGGCGACCTTGAGGCGCTTCTTGAACACGGCGACGCCGTCGAGGTCGGCTTCGTCCTGCAGCTCTTCGAGCTCTTCGCGCCACTGCATCTGCTGCAACAGGAAGTCCGGGTCGTGCACGGTGACTTCCTGGGGCACCTCGTGGCCGCCGATGGCCAGCAGGTAGCGGGCCCGGCGCGGCGCGCTGCGCAAGGTCTGGTAGGCGTCGTTGAGGGCCGCCGACTTTTCCAGGGCTACGCGCTGCTCGCGCTCGGAAGCGTCGGCGAAACGGTCCGGATGGACCTCGCGGGCCAGCTCGCGGTAGCGAACAGCCAGTTTGTCGAGGTCCAGGCGAAAACCGGGTTGCAGCTCAAACAGGGCGAAATGACAAGGAGTACCCACGGCCAGCCTCAGACGTTGAAGCTTTCGCCGCAGCCACACTCACCGCGCACGTTGGGGTTGTTGAACTTGAAGCCTTCGTTCAACCCTTCCTTGACGAAGTCCAGCTCGGTGCCGTCGAGGTAGACCAGGCTTTTCGGGTCGATGATGACCTTCACGCCATGGTTCTCGAACACCTGGTCTTCGGCGGCGAGCTCGTCGACGAACTCCAGCACGTAGGCCAGGCCCGAGCAGCCGGTGGTGCGCACGCCCAGGCGAATGCCCTCACCCTTGCCGCGCCCGTCAAGGGAGCGGCGAATGTGGTTGGCGGCGGCTTCTGTCATGCTGATAGCCATCGGAACTCCTTACCTCGCGACAGTCGACTTAGATCAAGCCTTTCTTCTGCTTGTAATCGCGAACAGCGGCCTTGATGGCATCTTCGGCGAGCACGGAGCAGTGGATCTTGACCGGCGGCAGTGCCAGCTCTTCAGCCAGCTGGGTGTTCTTGATGGTTTCGGCTTCGTCCAGGGTCTTGCCCTTCATCCACTCGGTGGCGAGGGAGCTGGAGGCGATGGCCGAACCGCAGCCGTAGGTCTTGAACTTGGCGTCTTCGATGATGCCTTGCTCGTTGACCTTGATCTGCAGACGCATCACGTCGCCGCACGCTGGAGCGCCGACCATGCCGGTACCGACATCCGGATCCTCGGCATTCATCTTGCCGACGTTGCGTGGGTTTTCGTAGTGGTCGATGACCTTTTCACTGTATGCCATGGTGCAATTCCTTCCTCATCAGGGAGCCGCTCTTGCCGGCGACTGCTTAGTGGGCGGCCCACTCGATCTTGGAGATGTCGACGCCGTCTTTGTACATGTCCCACAGCGGCGACAATTCACGCAGCTTGTTCACGGCCTTGCAGACTTCCTGCGCGGCGTAGTCGACTTCTTCTTCGGTGGTGAAGCGGCCGAAGGAGAAGCGGATCGAGCTGTGCGCCAGTTCGTCGTTGCGGCCCAGGGCGCGCAGGACGTAGGACGGCTCGAGCGAAGCGGAGGTGCAGGCCGAACCGGACGAAACGGCGATGTCCTTCAGCGACATCAGCAGCGACTCGCCCTCGACGTAGTTGAAGCTCAGGTTCAGGTTGTGCGGCACGCGCTGGGTCTGGCTGCCGTTGACGTACAGCTCCTCGAGGTCCGAGACCTGCTTGAAGAAGCGGTCGCTCAGGGCCTTGATGCGCACGTTTTCAGTGGCCATTTCCTGCTTGGCGATGGCGAAGGCTTCGCCCATGCCGACGATCTGGTGGGTCGGCAGGGTGCCCGAACGCATGCCGCGCTCATGGCCACCGCCGTGAATGATGGCTTCCAGGCGCACGCGCGGCTTGCGGCTGACGTACAGCGCGCCGATGCCTTTCGGGCCGTAGACCTTGTGCGCGGAGAACGACATCAGGTCGACCTTGAGCTTCTGCAGGTCGATCTCGACGCGGCCGGCCGACTGGGCGGCATCGACGTGGAACAGCACGCCACGCGAACGGGTCAGTTCACCGATGGCGGCGATGTCGTTGATCGAGCCGACTTCGTTGTTCACGTGCATCAGCGAGACCAGGATGGTGTCGTCGCGCAGGACAGCCTCGACCATGGCCGGGGTGACGATGCCGTCTTCGCCAGGCTCGAGGTAGGTGACTTCGAAACCTTCACGCTCGAGCTGGCGAGCGGTGTCCAGGACCGCCTTGTGCTCGATCTTGGAGGTGATGATGTGCTTGCCCTTGGTCTGATAGAAGTGCGCCACGCCCTTCAGGGCGAGGTTGTCGGACTCGGTGGCACCGCTGGTCCAGACGATCTCGCGCGGGTCGGCGTTGATCAGCTCGGCGACCTGGCGGCGGCCGTTCTCGACTGCTTCCTCGGCCTTCCAGCCGAACACGTGGGAGCGCGAGGCCGGGTTGCCGAAGTTCCCGTCGACCAGCAGGCACTCGGCCATCTTCTGGGCGACACGGGGATCGACCGGCGTGGTCGCGGAGTAATCGAGGTAGATCGGCAACTTCATTGAGTATCTCCTATCAGGCGGTGGCGTCGCTCGTCGCTGCGGTTTCAGTCGACGGCGGACGTCTCAATCTTGTCCAGCTGGGCAACTCGGCCTGCGACACGGCGCAGGTCCTGGCGCTGGGCGACTTCCTGCACCTCGCGGCGCATGACGAGGTCGGCCAGGCTGATGCCACTGAGGAATTCATGGATCTGCTGGCTCAGGTCGCACCACAGGTGGTGAGTCAGGCAGGTATCACCGGCGTGGCAGTCCCCCAGGCCCTGGCAACGGGTGGCATCGACCGATTCGTTGACCGCGTCGATGACCTGGGCCACCTGGATGGTTTCCATGCCCCGCGACAGCTGGTAGCCGCCGCCCGGACCGCGAACGCTGGAAACCAGGCTGCTGCGGCGCAGCTTGGCGAACAGCTGTTCCAGATAAGAGAGGGAGATGCCCTGGCGCTCGGAAATATCGGCCAAAGACACCGGCCCATGCTGCGCGTGCAACGCCAGGTCAAGCATGGCGGTCACGGCGTATCGGCCTTTGGTAGTCAGTCGCATGGCGTATGGGTACCACGGGAGTTACAGGATGTGTGCGAGTATGCGATTCCCGAGCATTTAAGTCAACTATTAGACCTAGTGCTTTAGTCGGGTATGCATGCGGGAGGCGGGCGCGAGTGTAGCAGACAAGGGGCGCAAGCACACGCCCCTTGTGTCGGCCCGGCGCAATCAATGCGACTGAGTGTCGCCCTGCTTCAGCTCGGCGCAGGCCGCGGCGAAGTCGTCGTCGGGCAGCGCCGGCAGCTCCTTGGCACAGTAGTCACTGCCCATCCGGGTCAGCGCGCCGCACATCCCCTCCAGGCGCTCGTCGACGGCCTGCAGGTGGTCGAGCATCTGGCCGATGGCGCGGGCCACCGGGTCGGGCATGTCGCCGCTGACGCCATAGGCGTCGAAACCGATCTTCTCGGCCATGGCCTTGCGCTTGGCCTCGACGGCGTCATCCTCGGTCTTGACGATGATCCGTCCCGGAATCCCCACCGCCGTGGCGCCGGCCGGCACCGCCTTGGTGACCACGGCATTGGAGCCGATCTTGGCCCCGGCGCCGACGGTGAACGGGCCCAGCACCTTGGCCCCGGCACCGACCACCACGCCGTTTTCCAGGGTCGGGTGACGCTTGCCCTTGTTCCAGCTGGTGCCACCGAGGGTGACGCCCTGGTACAGGGTCACGTCGTCACCGATCTCGGCGGTCTCGCCGATGACGATGCCCATGCCGTGGTCGATAAAGAAACGCCGGCCGATGGTCGCCCCCGGGTGGATCTCGATGCCAGTCATCCAGCGACCGAAGTTCGACACCAGCCGCGCCAGCCATTTGAAATCGCGCCGCCACAGGGCATTGCCCAGGCGGTGCAGCCAGATGGCATGCATCCCCGGGTAGCAGGTCAGGACCTCGAAGGCGTTGCGCGCCGCCGGGTCACGATGGAAAACGCTCTGGATATCTTCACGCAGACGCTCGAACATCTGTCAGTCCTTCCTTTTATGCGGCTCGCCCCGTGCGACCTTCTGGGTCTCGGTAAGAATGCCGCGCAAAATGCTCATTTCCGGACGCTCGACCGAGCTTCGCCCATACAGCCGGCGCAGGCGCGCCATCAAGTGCTTGGGTTTCTCGGGATCGAGGAAGCCGATGTCCACCAGGGTCTTTTCCAGGTGGTCGTAGAACAGCTCCATTTCGTCCATGGTCGCCAGCTCGCTGGCTTCGACCTTCTCGACCTTCGCCGCCGCGCCCTGCCCTGCCAGCCAGGCCATGCGCACCTCATAGGAGAGCACCTGGACGGCGGCGGCCAGATTCAGCGAGCTGAAGTCGGGGTTCGAGGGAATGTGCACGTGGAAGTGACATCGCTGCAGTTCTTCGTTGGTCAGGCCGGCGTGCTCGCGCCCGAACACCAGGGCGATCTCTTCGCCGCCCATGGCCTGGGCCACGGCCTTCGCCCCGCACTCGCGCGGGTCGATCAACGGCCAGGGGATGCTGCGCTCACGGGCGCTGGTGCCCATGACCAGGCTGCAGCCGACCAGCGCCTGCTCGAGGCTGTCGACCACCTGGGCGTTGTCCAGCACGTCGTCGGCGCCCGAGGCGCGGGCGCTGGCGTCCGCGGCCGGAAACTCTTTTGGCTGCACCAGCACCAGGCGCGACAGGCCCATGTTTTTCATGGCACGCGCAGCGCCGCCGATGTTGCCGGGGTGGCTGGTATTGACCAGAACAACACGAATATTTTGCAGCAAGGTGTCGTGCTCTCGGATGCGGAAACAGGAGGGTTCGATCTTACAGAACCGACCAGCGTAACGCCATGAAAGCAAATGTGACACTTCTGTCGTCAAAGATTTCTGCTAGAATGATCGGCTTTCCTCTTTAACATCTCCAGGTGACCTTCCCATGCAGCCTATGCTGAATATCGCCCTGCGCGCCGCTCGCAGCGCCAGTGAACTGATTTTCCGCTCCATCGAACGCCTGGATAGCATCAAAGTCGACGAAAAGCAGTCCAAGGACTACGTGTCCGAGGTTGATCGCGCCGCCGAGAAGGTCATCGTCGAGGCCCTGCGCAAGGCCTACCCGAACCACTCGATCCAGGGCGAAGAGACCGGCCTGCATGCAGGCAGCGGTGAAGAAGGCAAGGATTACCTGTGGATCATCGATCCGCTGGACGGCACCACCAACTTCCTGCGCGGCATTCCGCACTTCGCCGTCAGCATCGCCTGTAAATACCGCGGTCGCCTCGAGCACGCCGTGATCGTCGACCCGGTTCGCCAGGAAGAATTCACCGCCAGCCGTGGCCGTGGCGCCCAGATCAACGGCCGCCGCCTGCGCGTCAGCTCGCGCACCAGCCTGGAAGGCGCGCTGCTGGGTACCGGCTTCCCGTTCCGTGACAACCAGATGGCCGACCTGGACAACTACCTGGGCATGTTCCGCGCCCTGACCGGCCAGACCGCCGGCATCCGCCGTGCCGGCTCCGCCAGCCTGGACCTCGCTTATGTAGCCGCTGGCCGCTTCGACGCCTTCTGGGAGTCGGGCCTGTCCGAGTGGGACATGGCCGCAGGCGTACTGCTGATCCAGGAAGCCGGTGGCCTGGTGAGCGACTTCAACGGTGGCCACGACTTCCTCGAGAAGGGCCACATCGTCGCGGGCAACATCAAGTGCTTCAAGGCTGTGCTGACTGCTATCCAGCCGCACCTGCCGGAGCACATGAAGCGCTAAGCGCCGATTGCCGAGCACAAAAAAAAGCACCTCTCGAGGTGCTTTTTTTGTGCCTGCACGATGACCTGCAGGAGCGGCCTTGTGCCGCGAAAGGGCTGCGAAGCAGCCCCGGCAATCTTGATATATGCCGAAGATCCCGGGGCCGCTTCGCGCCCCTTTCGCGGCACAAGGCCGCTCCTACAGGGGGGGGGCACTTGCCGCTTACTGCCCCGGCTGGTTCTGCCCCAGGACCAACTTGCCATTCTTGTCCAGCGGGATGGTCGAGCCCGGCTCGTGATCCATCTTCACCTTGCCCACCTGGTCACCGATGGAATAGGTCACGTTGTAACCCACCACCTTGTCGCTGATGTCATTGACCGTGTTGCAGCGGGTTTGCGTGGTGGTGTAGGTATCACGCTCCTGCATGCCTTCCTGCACCTTGTTGCCGGCATAGCCGCCACCGACCGCACCGGCCACGGTGGCGATCTTCTTGCCGGTACCGCCGCCAATCTGGTTGCCCAGCAGGCCACCAGCGATGGCACCGACCACCGTACCGGCAATCTGGTGCTGGTCCTTGACCGGCGCCTGGCGCGTCACGGTGACATCCTTGCAGACCTCACGCGGCGTCTTCACTTGCTGCTTGATCGGCTGCACGTCGGTGACCTGGGCGTACTCAGGCCCTTTGTTCACCAAGCTGTAGGTCGCCACAGCACCTCCGGCAGTCACACCGACAGCACCCAGAACCGCACCCACCAGCATTGATTTGTTCACGTGAACCTCCTGATCGTACCCGCGGGCTCCGGCCCGCCTTCTCCTTGCCTTGGAGCAAAAAAAAAGGCGCGAGTTCAACACTCGCGCCTCTCTTTACGCCAAATGGCGCGGAACAAGCCTTACGGACGCTCGTCCACACCCTCGGTCTTGACCGGCGGGATCAGGTCTTCGCTGCTCAGGTTCAGCCAGATCAGCACCACGTTGGCGATGTAGATCGACGAGTAGGTACCCGCCATGACACCGATGAACAGCGCCAGGGAGAAGCCGAACAGGTTGTCGCCGCCGAAAAACAGCAGCGCCGCGATGGCCAGCAAGGTCGACACCGAGGTGGCGACGGTCCGCAGTAGGGTCTGGGTGGTCGAGATGTTGATGTTCTCGATCAGCGAGGCCTTGCGCAGCACGCGGAAGTTCTCGCGCACCCGGTCGAACACGACGATGGTGTCGTTGAGCGAGTAGCCGATGATCGCCAGCACCGCCGCCAGCACCGTCAGGTCGAAGGTGATCTGGAAGAACGACAGGATGCCCAGGGTGACCACCACGTCGTGGATCAGCGAGATGATCGCGCCCACGGCGAACTTCCACTGGAAGCGGAAGGCCAGGTAGATGAGGATGCCGCCCAGGGCCAGGAGCATGCCGAGGCCGCCCTGGTCACGCAGCTCCTCGCCCACCTGCGGGCCAACGAACTCAACGCGCTTGACCGTGGCCGGGTTGTCGCCGCCGATCTTCTGCAGCGCCTCGGCCACGCGGTTGCCCAGCTGCGGGTCATCGCCCGGCATGCGCACCAGCAGGTCGGTAGTGGCGCCGAAGCTCTGCACCACGGCGTCGTGGAAGCCGGAACCGACCAGTTCGGTACGGACCTTTTCCAGGTCCGCCGGACGCTCGTAGGTGAGCTCGATCAGCGTGCCACCGGTGAAGTCCAGGCCGAAGTTCAGACCCTTGTGCCACCAGCTGAACAGCGCCAGCACGGTGAGGAGCACGGTGATGGCGAACGCGACATTGCGCACGCCCATGAAGTTGATGGTTTTCATCGCAGCTCCCTCAAACCCACAGCTTCTTGATGTCACGCCCGCCGCAGGTCAGGTTGACCAGTGCGCGGGTCACCATGACGGCGGTGAACATCGAGGTGAAAATCCCGAGGGACATGGTGACCGCGAAGCCCTTGACCGGGCCGGTACCCATGGCGAACAGGATGCCGCCGACCAGCAGAGTGGTCAGGTTGGCGTCGACGATCGCCGAGTAGGCGCGGTTGAAACCTTCGTGGATGGCGCGCTGCACCGACATGCCGGCGGCGATCTCTTCGCGGATACGCGAGAAGATCAGCACGTTGGCGTCCACCGCCATGCCCATGGTCAGCACGATACCAGCGATACCTGGCAGGGTCAGGGTGGCGCCCAGCAGCGACATCAACGCCAGCAGCAGCACCATGTTGCCCGCCAGGGCGATGGTCGCCAGCACACCGAAGGCGCGGTAGATGGCGATGATGAACAGCGAGACGAACAGCATGCCCCACAGGGACGCGTCGATACCCTTGGTGATGTTGTCGGCACCCAGGCTTGGGCCGATAGTACGTTCTTCGGCGAAGTACATCGGCGCGGCCAGACCACCGGCACGCAGCAGCAGGGCCAGCTCGGACGACTCGCCCTGGCCGTTCAGGCCGGTGATGCGGAACTGGCTGCCCAGCGGCGACTGGATGGTCGCCAGGCTGATGATCTTCTTCTCTTCCTGGAAGGTCTGCACCGCGACTTCTTTCTCGACGCCATCGACCATCTGCTTCTGGTAGCGGGTGACCGGCTTCTGCTCGATGAAGATCACCGCCATGCTGCGCCCGACGTTGGTGCGGGTGGCGCGGCTCATCAGCTCGCCACCGTGGCCGTCGAGGCGGATGTTCACCTGCGGGCGACCGTGCTCGTCGAAGCTGGCCTGGGCGTCGGTGACCTGGTCACCGGTGATGATCAGGCCGCGCTCGACCGGGGCGGAGCGGCCGCCTTCGCGGAACTCGAACACCTCGGTGGTAGCCTTGGACGCACCCGGCTCGGCGCCGAAGCGGAACTCCAGGTTGGCGGTCTTGCCGAGGATACGCTTGGCTTCGGCGGTGTCCTGCACGCCCGGCAGCTCGACCACGATGCGGTTGGCGCCCTGGCGCTGGACCAGCGGCTCGGCCACACCCAGCTCGTTGACCCGGTTGCGCACGGTGGTCAGGTTCTGCTTGATCGAGTATTCGCGGATCTCGGCGACTTTCGCCTGGGTCAGCGCCAGACGCAGCACGGCGAGCTCGTTGCGCTCGGTGGTGGTCAGGTCGAAGTCATTGAAATTCTTGCGGATCAGGCTGCGGGCCTGTTCGCGGGTAGCATCGTCGGCGAAGCCCAGCATGATGCCGCCGTCCTGCTGGGGCAGGCTGCGGTAGCGGACGCGCTCTTTGCGCAGCAAGGTCTTGACCTCGCCTTCGTAGACTTTCATGCGAGCGGTCATGGCCTTGTCCATGTCCACTTCCAGCAGGAAGTGCACACCACCGGACAGGTCCAGGCCCAGCTTCATCGGGCTGGCACCCAGGTTGCGCAGCCACTGCGGGGTGGTCTGGGCCAGGTTCAGGGCCACGACATAGTCGTCGCCGAGGGCCTTGCGCGCCACATCCTTGGCTGGCAGCTGTGCTTCCTGGTTGGTCAGGCGCACCAGCGCACTGCCCTTCTCGCCCAGGTTGCTGCCTTTGACGGCGATGCCGGCATCGGTCAGCGCCTTGGTCACGCGATCGAGGTCGGCCTGGCTGACATGCAGGGCGGAACTGGCGCCGCTGATCTGCACCGCCGGATCATCCGGGTAGAGGTTGGGTGCGGAATAAATGAAGCCGACCGCCAGTACCACCACGATCAGCAGGTATTTCCACAGAGGGTATTTGTTCAGCATCACGCCGCCCGTTCAAGACGCGGGGCGCTTTGCGCGCCCCGACTGGAAAAATGAAACCGGTAACTCAGATAGCCTTGAGCGTACCTTTCGGCAGGGTCGCGGCAATGGCGCCCTTCTGGAACTTCAGTTCGACGTTGTCGGACACTTCCAGGACCACGAAGTCGTCGGCGACCTTGACGATCTTGCCGGCAATGCCGCCGTTGGTGACCACTTCGTCACCTTTTTGCAGGTTGCTCAGCAGGTTTTTCTGCTCTTTGGCACGTTTGGCCTGCGGGCGCCAGATCATCAGGTAGAAGATGACCAGGAAACCGACCAGGAAGATCCACTCGAAACCGGTACCGGCTGGGCCGGCGGCTGGGGCTGCTGCGTCCGCGTAGGCGGCGGGAATCAAGAAGCTCATTGGGCACTCCTAATGAATGTTTTCTAATAATGGATGCGAACAGTCAGTCCAAGGGCGGCACAGGAAGCCCGCGCTTGGCGTAGAAGGCGTCGACAAAGGCGGCCAATTTACCCTGTTGAATAGCCTCGCGTAAACCGGCCATCAAGCGCTGGTAATGGCGCAAGTTGTGGATGGTATTCAGCATGCTGCTCAACATTTCGCCGCACTTGTCCAGGTGATGCAGATAAGCGCGGGAGAAGTTGGTGCAGGTATAGCAATCGCAGGTCGGATCCAGCGGCGATTCATCATGGCGATGGAACGCGTTGCGGATCTTGATCACCCCGGTGTCGACGAACAGATGGCCGTTGCGCGCATTGCGCGTGGGCATCACGCAGTCGAACATGTCGACGCCGCGGCGCACACCCTCTACAAGATCTTCCGGCTTGCCTACCCCCATAAGGTAACGAGGTTTGTCAGCAGGCATTTGCGCCGGCAGGTAGTCCAGCACCTTGATCATCTCGTGCTTGGGCTCGCCCACCGACAGGCCGCCGATGGCCAGGCCATCGAAGTCGATGTTGACCAGCGCTTCCAGCGAGCGCATGCGCAGGTCCTGGTACATGCCGCCCTGGACGATGCCGAACAGCGCCGCGGTGTTGTCGCCGTGGGCGTTCTTCGAGCGCTGGGCCCAGCGCAGCGAAAGCTCCATGGAGGTGCGCGCCACGTCGTGCTCGGCCGGGTACGGGGTGCACTCGTCGAAGATCATCACGATGTCCGAGCCCAGGTCGCGCTGGACCTGCATGGACTCCTCGGGGCCCATGAACACCTTGGAACCGTCCACTGGCGATGCGAAGGTCACGCCTTCCTCCTTGATCTTGCGCATGGCGCCCAGGCTGAACACCTGGAAACCACCGGAATCAGTGAGGATAGGGCCTTTCCATTGCATGAAGTCGTGCAGGCCGTTGTGTTTCTTGATGACCTCGGTACCCGGGCGCAGCCACAGGTGGAAGGTGTTGCCAAGGATGATCTCGGCGCCAATGGCCTCGATGTCACGCGGCAGCATGCCCTTGACCGTGCCGTAAGTGCCCACCGGCATGAAGGCCGGGGTCTCGACGGTGCCACGGGGGAAGGTCAGCCGGCCACGACGGGCCTTGCCGTCGGTGGCCAGCAGTTCGAACGACATTCGACAGGTGCGACTCATGCTTGATCCTCTGGGCCGCGTGGCGCCGGATTGCGGGTGATGAACATGGCATCACCGTAACTGAAGAAGCGGTACCCGTTCTCGACCGCCGCCGCGTAGGCGGCCATGGTCTCGGGGTAACCGGCGAAGGCCGAGACCAGCATCAGCAGCGTGGACTCCGGCAGGTGGAAGTTGGTGACCAGGCAATCGACCACATGGAACGGTCGGCCCGGGAAGATGAAGATATCGGTGTCGCCGCTGAAGGCCTTGAGCTCGCCATCGCGCGCCGCGCTCTCCAGCGAACGCACGCTGGTGGTGCCCACGGCGATCACCCGGCCGCCACGGGCGCGGCACGCGGCGACGGCGTCGACCACGTCCTGGCTCACTTCGAGCCACTCTTTATGCATGGTGTGGTCTTCGATCTTGTCGACCCGCACCGGCTGGAAGGTGCCGGCGCCCACATGCAGGGTGACGAAGGCGCGCTCGACGCCCTTGGCGGCGATCTTCGCCAGCAGCGCTTCGTCGAAATGCAGGCCGGCGGTGGGCGCGGCCACGGCGCCGGCGCGCTCAGCGTAGACGGTCTGGTAGCGCTCACGGTCGGCGCCCTCGTCGGGACGGTCGATGTACGGCGGCAGCGGCATGTGGCCGACGCGCTCGAGCAGCGGCAGCACCTCTTCGCTGAAGCGCAGTTCGAACAGCGTGTCGTGACGGGCCACCATCTCGGCCTCGCCACCGCCGTCGATGAGGATCTGCGCGCCTTCCTTAGGCGCCTTGCTGGCGCGCACGTGGGCCAGCACGCGGTGGCTGTCGAGCACGCGCTCGACCAGCACTTCCAGCTTGCCGCCGGAGGCTTTCTGGCCGAACAGGCGCGCCGGGATCACCCGGGTGTTGTTGAACACCATCAGGTCGCCCGGGCGCAGGTACTCGAGCAGGTCGGTGAACTGCTTGTGGGCCAGCGTGCCGCTGGGGCCATCGAGCACCAGCAGGCGGCTGCCATGGCGCTCGGCCAGCGGATGGCGGGCGATCAGGGAATCGGGGAGTTCGAAAGAAAAATCGGCGACGCGCATGATGATGTTCGGTTCGACAGGGCCGCAAAGTTTAGCCCAATGCGTGAAAATTGACCATGAAAGCCGATTGACCGACCCAAGGCACCTCTCTATACTGCGGCGCCACAAGCCCTGATGGCGGAATTGGTAGACGCGGCGGATTCAAAATCCGTTTTCGAAAGGAGTGGGAGTTCGAGTCTCCCTCGGGGCACCAAGATCCAGAAGAAACCGACCTTATGGTCGGTTTTTTTGTGCCTGTCGATTAGCCTATGCCTCTACCTGCGCGATCCCTGTAGGAGCGGCCTTGTGCCGCGAAAGGGCTGCAACACAGCCCCGACGTTTTGCGCCATGCCCGAGATCCTGGACCTGCTGCGCAGCCCTTTCGCGGCACAAGGCCGCTCCTACAAAAAACGTGCAAGCCTGGCGGACTTCGAGCTCGTTTCAAGCCCAGTACTTTAAGGCTTTTCCCACTCCCTGCAGTCCATTTCCCAAACCTAGCCAAGCCTTTGGCGACTCTCCTGACTGCACAGAAAATCACACTTGGTGCAATTTACTGTAGAGCCACAGCATTGACTTCATGTTACCGGCCGCACAGGGTAAGTAGCTTCTAGCCCCATCGGAACATTCCCCGTGCCACTAAGCCATCGCCCTGTCCAACCTGCCGACATCGCCACGCTCTGTAGCTTCCCTCAAAGCGCGGACGAACTCTTCTATATGTTCCCCAAAGCAACTCACCCGCTTACACCCGCACAACTAAGCGAAGCCATCGCCCAGCGCAGCGGTTCGACGGTGATCGAGGCTGACGGGGCGATCGTTGGCTTCGCTAATTTCTATAAGGCTGAATATGACGGTGTCTGCGCGCTGGGTAATGTGGTGGTGGCCCCGACCGCGCGAGGCCAGGGTGTGGCGCGCTACCTTGTGCAATGCATGATCGCTCTGGCTCGCGAAGATTTCGCGGCGCGGGAGGTCTGGGTGTCGTGTTTCAATCACAACACCGCAGGGCTGCTGCTTTATCCACAGCTCGGTTTTGTGCCGTTCGGGATCGAGGAGCGACAGGCACCGGATGGAAGCCGGATCGCGCTGGTGCAGATGAAGCAGGTGTTGAGCTGAGGTTGAGGTGATTTACGTGTGTGCGGTGTGGCCTGGGTTGGGGCTGCGTTGCAGCCCATCGCGGGGCAAGCCCGCACCCACGCTGGCGATGCTTGCGACTCTGCTCATCATGCGACAGCGCAGCACAAAGCGCCGGGTGACAGGGGATCTGGCTGGACTAGCCTTCTGTATTGCGCAAGCGCGCGGCCTGGACATGGGACTGTGCTCGAATGATTTCATCAGCGTCACCTTCGGCCGCTACCTGTAACAGGTATTCCTGAATCGCTGCCTCGGAATCCAGTAGATCCGCAATATTGAATGGCGTCAGTTCACTGGCCATGCTCGACTACCTCGCAATGTGAATGTGTGACGAGCCTAAACCATAGCCCTGAGGGAAGCTTTACCGCTTGCTGTAGGCCTCTTCTTTACTGCCGACCAGAAAAACCACGTAACACCCTGCGTCAAATCCCACCGAACCTTGCCCTTCCCGCGACGTCGGAACCTGCATCCCCCGCATCGAGGTTCCCCCACGTGAAAGCCCTCCTCGCCCGCAAATACCGCCTGGTGGTCAAGACCTTCGGCTACATCGGCTGGTCGCTGTTCTGGCTGCTGATCTGGGACGTGCTGGTCACCATCGACTTCATGCTGTTCTTCAACAGCAAGTTCAGCCTGCCGCTGATCCCGCTCACCCTGCTGGGCTCGGCGCTGGTGGTGCTGGTGAGCTTTCGCAACAGCAGCGCCTACAACCGCTGGTGGGAGGCGCGCACGCTGTGGGGCGCGCTGGTGAACAGTTCGCGCAGCTTTGCCCGGCAGGTGCTGACGCTGGTCGACGATCCGGCCGACGGGCCGAACCCGGTGAAGGCGACCTTGCTGCGCCGGCATATCGCCTATGTGAACTGCCTGGCGGCGCACCTCAAGGGCGAGCAGTGCCCGGATGAGCTGATGGCCTTCATACCGCCCGGGGAGTTCGAGCGGCGCAATCGTTCGAACAATTTCGCCAACGACATCCTCGGCGGTTCAGCGGCCTTGCTGGCCCAGGAGTACCAGGCCGGGCGACTGGACAGCATTCGCCTGGCGCGGCTGGAATCGACCCTGGTGGACATGTCCAACGCCCAGGGCGGGATGGAGCGGATCGCCAATACGCCGCTGCCCTACCCTTATGTGTACTTCCCGCGGCTTTTCATCACGCTGTTCTGCCTGATCGTGCCGGTGGGGCTGGTGGAGTCGCTGGGCTGGTTCACGCCGCTGGCCTCGACGGTGGTCGGCTTCATGCTGCTGGCCATCGAGCGGATCGGCACGGACTTGCAGAGCCCGTTCCGCCTCAGCGAGCACCAGATCCCGATGGACACGATCTGCGAGACGATCGAACGCAACCTGGAGTCGATGCAGCGAGAGGCGCAATGTGGCGCCTTGGCGCACTGAGCCGCCCGCTCTCCTTTATTCCCGCCGGGCGTACTCCCGGCAATCCTCCCAGCCGATCCCGCTCTGGGCCGTATGCTGCAACAGCCACTCCAGCGCCGGCTGCGTCTTGGGCTGATTGTCGCGGAACTGGATCACCCCCTTGCGCCACAGCAGCATCAGCGTCAGCACCCGCTGTGCCGAGGCTTCGGCGGTCAGCGGTCCGTCATCCTGGGCGTCGATGTCCCACAACGATACCCGCAACTGCTGGCGGTCCATGAATGCCTCGCCATCGGCGCGGCGCTGACCGTAGGGCGGACGGAACAACGGCACATACTGCTCCGCCAGGTCGGCCTGGACCCGCGCCTGGCTGCGCCGCAGCGAGTCCTGCCAGTCCTGCCACTGGGCGTGGGAGCGGTACTCCCAACCCTGGATACCCACGCACTGGCCGGCATACAGCTCATTCACCGGGCCGGCGTCGCGCCGTTGCTGCAGGCGATTGCCGAGCACGAAGAAAATCCCGTCGAGCTTCTGCCGCCGCAGGTAGTCAGCCACCGCATCGGTGCTGCCGCCCTGCGGCCCCGGGCCGCCGACGAAGGTCAGGAGGAACATCCGGTCGTTGAGCTCCTCGCCATTGCGCTCGCGGTTGGACAGCTTGGCCACCTCGCTGGTGGTCTGCGGGAACAGCGCGGCCTTGCGCAACTGTTCATCCAGGTATCGAGTGTGGAACTGATGACTGGGCTCGACCCATCCAGTATAGAACGTGCCTACATCCTCGGCGAAAACAGCAGACTGCGTGCGTAGATCGGCCATGGACTCGACCGGATAGCAGAACGAGGCATCCTGCTCGCAACTCTTCTGCGCCTGTTGATAACTTGTCCACAGGCGCTGCCACAGACGTGCCCGTACGGCCCGCACGACGGGCAGGTTGATCTGGCGCAAGCCGAGCCGGGTCTTGAGCGCCTGCTCGTCGAGCATCTCGCTTTCGTGCAGCACCCGGGCGAACGACAGGATCTCCGCCCGCGACGCCACGTCGAACAGCGTCGGGCTGTCCAACTGCTCGGGCCACAGCTCACGGTCGAAACTGACGAAATCCGCCGGGGCCGCCTGCGCGCCCAGGCTGAGCAGCCCGGCGAACAGGGCAAACGCGATACGCACGATGAGCAATCTCCTTGAAGGCATGGCGCGCACTATAGCGCGACCGCCCGCGGTTTAATGTGGCGATGTTCGGTGACTATCGTCGCCATAGTTTGGCGTTGTGCCAGCGGCCCCGTAGAATTCGCCCGACGATTCCAGGAGCCGACCCGATGCTGACGGTGATTTCCCCCGCCAAGACCCTCGACTACGACACCCCGCCGGTAACCCAGCGCCACACACTGCCCCAGTACCTGGACGACTCCCAGGAACTGATCGTGCAACTGCGCGAACTGGCGCCGGCGCAGATCGCCGAGCTGATGCACCTCTCCGACAAGCTCGCCGGCCTCAACGCCGCCCGCTTCGGCAGCTGGACCCCGGATTTCACCCCGGCCAACGCCAAGCAGGCGCTGCTGGCGTTCAAGGGCGACGTGTACACCGGGCTCGACGCCGAGAGCCTGGGCGAGGACGACTTCAGCTACGCCCAGGACCACCTGCGCATGCTCTCGGGCCTGTACGGCCTGCTGCGCCCGCTGGACCTGATGCAACCCTACCGCCTGGAAATGGGCACCAAGCTGGCCAATGCCCGCGGCAAGGACCTGTACGCCTTCTGGGACACGCGCATCAGCGAATGGCTGAACCAGGCCCTGGCCGACCAGGGTGACGACGTGCTGCTGAACCTGGCCAGCAACGAATACTTCAGCGCGGTGAAGAAGAGCGCGCTGAAGGCCCGGGTGATCAATGTCGACTTCAAGGACCTGAAGAACGGCCAGTACAAGATCATCAGCTTCTACGCCAAGAAGGCCCGCGGGATGATGAGCCGCTTTGTGATCCAGGAGCGGATCAGCGACCCGGAGCAGCTCAAGCGCTTTGATGTGCAGGGTTACTACTACAGCGCCGAGCAGTCGAAGCCGGATCATCTGGTGTTCCTGCGCGATCACGCTGAGGGCTGATGGCCCCGGGGGCGCTTTGCGCCCCTTTCGCGGCACAAGGCCGCTCCTACAGGGACCGCGCTGTTCTCTGTAGGAGCGGCCTTGTGCCGCGAAAGGGCTGCGAAGCAGCCCCATCCCACCCTTGCCCTGCAACGGGGCACGCTTTCACCCTCGAATTCGCCAAATAACAGACGCCAAAAAACCAACCACCCTATCCTTATTGCAAAACGCCATAAGACCGTTCGTAGTTTTTTGACGAAAATTGAAAAAAATTTTCGCATGCTGGCCTAAAACCATCCCCCTGCGATTTCGCCCTTTATATACGGGGACGAAACTGCCGCGTGCTATCAGATTGAAAGTATTTCCCTCTGAAAAAATATTTAGAAATCTTTCATCGTGACGAAACCGCCCCCGGAACTTCTGCCAAGGGAGATGGCTCATAGCACCCGTAACGAGTTTCAAGCGCCCGGCGTGAGAGATGACTTACAGATGACAAAGGGCCGCCATTCTCAGCCGGCCCGAAAACTTCAACGGCGGTACAGGAAGTGCCAAAAGCCATGATCCATGCAGGAGACAAGCGCCCCTAAAATTCGTCCTAGTGGTTGATTTCAAAGGATTTATCCACTTGAAAAAACAAGCACAGCACTTCACCAACGGTGAATTGCAATAAAGACGGCTGCATTTCAGGGCACGCCTTTTTAATACTGGCCTTTGACTGCCAACTTTGAGTGCATAACTTTTTGCGCTCCGGATTTATTCATGCCTGCGTTCGGTGAAGTGTCAATTCGCCATGGATCCGTGCGCCCGAAAACTGCTGGTCAATCAACCCGGTCGGCTCTTCGCTGAAGGGCTGGCGTGATAAACACACGAGGTGAATGCGATGCGTATCAGCATCTTTGGTTTGGGTTATGTGGGTGCAGTCTGTGCAGGTTGCCTGTCGGCACGAGGCCACGAAGTGATTGGTGTGGACGTGTCCAGCACCAAGATCGACCTGATCAACAAGGGCAAGTCGCCCATCGTCGAACCGGGCCTGGAAGAGCTGCTGCAGCAAGGCATCGCCAATGGCCGTCTGCGCGGCACCACCGACTTCGCCGAGGCCATCCGCGCCAGCGACGTGTCGATGATCTGCGTCGGCACGCCGAGCAAGAAGAACGGCGACCTGGGCCTGGAGTACATCGAGTCGGTGTGCCGCGAGATCGGCTACGTGCTGCGCGACAAGGCCAGCCGTCACACCGTGGTGGTGCGCAGCACCGTGCTGCCGGGCACCGTGAAGAACGTGGTCATTCCGATTCTGGAAGACTGCTCGGGCAAGAAGGCCGGCGTCGACTTCGGCGTCGCGGTCAACCCTGAGTTCCTGCGCGAAAGCACCGCGATCAAGGACTATGACCAGCCACCGATGACCGTCATCGGCGAACTGGACAGCGCCAGCGGCGACGTGCTGCAGGCCCTGTACGAAGAGCTCGACGCGCCGATCATCCGCAAGCCGGTCGAAGTGGCCGAGATGATCAAGTACACCTGCAACGTCTGGCACGCGACCAAGGTCACCTTCGCCAACGAGATCGGCAACATCGCCAAGGCCGTCGGCGTCGATGGTCGCGAGGTGATGGACGTGGTCTGCCAGGACAAGGCGCTGAACCTGTCGCAGTACTACATGCGCCCGGGCTTCGCCTTCGGTGGCTCGTGCCTGCCCAAGGACGTGCGCGCCCTCACCTACCGCGCCGCCAGCCTCGACGTGCGCGCGCCGCTGCTCGACTCGCTGATGCGCAGCAACGAATCCCAGGTGCAGAACGCCTTCGACATCATCGAGAGCCACGACAAGCGCAAGGTCGCCCTGCTCGGCCTTTCGTTCAAGGCCGGCACCGACGACCTGCGCGAAAGCCCGCTGGTGGAGCTGGCCGAACGCCTGATCGGCAAGGGCTACCAGCTCGACATCTACGACCAGAACGTCGAGTACGCCCGTGTCCACGGCGCCAACAAGGACTACATCGAGTCGAAGATCCCCCACGTCTCCTCCTTGCTCAACGCCAACTTCGAGCAGGTGGTGGACAACGCCGAGATCATCATCCTGGGCAACCGTGACGAGCAGTTCCGCGCCCTGGCCCAGCAGGCACCGGAAGGCAAGCAGGTGATCGACCTGGTCGGCTTCATGAGCAAGCCGACCTGCGCCACCAGCCGCACCGAAGGTATCTGCTGGTAAACCCGGCCGGGCGGCGCGTCCCTCCCCAGCGCGCCGCCCGCCCTCCCCCGAATTCTCGACGGATGCCGAACATGCAAAGGTTCCAGACCATGCTGCTGCAATGCGCCGGCTGGCTGCTCTACATGAGCCTGCTCATGCTGATCGCCCTGGCCCTGCCCAGCGATATCTTCGACTCGCAGTCGAAGCACTTCATCTTCCTGGTCGGTGCCGTCGGCATCTGGCGCTACTCCATGGGCGCCACCCATTTCATCCGCGGCATGATCTTCCTGTACATCGTCTACCCCTACCTGCGCCGCAAGGTGCAGAAACTCGGCAAGGACGCCGACCCGTCGCACGTGTACCTGATGGTCACCAGCTTTCGCATCGAGGCACTGACAACCGCCCAGGTGTACAGCTCGGTAATCCGCGAGGCGATCGACTGCGGCTTCCCCACCACCGTGGTCTGCTCGCTGGTGGAGAAGTCCGACGAGTTGCTGGTGAAAAGCCTGTGGGCCAAGTACAACCCGCCGTCCCACGTGACCCTCGACATCGTGCGTATCGCCGGCACCGGCAAGCGTGACGGCCTGGCCTATGGTTTCCGCGCCATCTCGCGGATGCTGCCGGATGAAAACGCCGTGGTGGCGGTGATCGACGGCGACACCGTGCTGGCCGAGGGCGTGGTGCGCAAGACCGTGCCATGGTTCCGCCTGTACCCCAACGTCGGTGGCCTGACCACCAACGAGTTCTGCGAAGTGCGCGGCGGCTACATCATGAGCGAGTGGCACAAGCTGCGCTTCGCCCAGCGCCACATCAACATGTGCTCCATGGCCCTGTCCAAGCGCGTGCTGACCATGACCGGGCGCATGTCGATGTTCCGCGCAAGCGTAGTGACCAACCCCGAGTTCATCGCCGACGTCGAAAGCGACTCGCTGATGCACTGGCGCCTGGGCCGCTTCAAGTTCCTCACCGGCGACGACAAGTCCAGCTGGTTCAGCCTGATGCGCCTGGGCTACGACACCTTCTACGTGCCCGATGCCGCGATCAACACGGTCGAGCACCCGCCAGAGAAGAGCTTCGTCAAGGCCAGCCGCAAGCTGATGTACCGCTGGTACGGCAACAACCTGCGGCAGAACTCCCGCGCCCTGGGCCTGGGTCTCAAGCGCCTGGGGCTGTTCACCAGCATCGTGCTGCTCGACCAGCGCGTGTCGATGTGGACCAGCCTGCTGGGCCTGACCGTGGCGGTGATCGCCAGCTTCAAGTTCGGCCTGCAGTTCCTGCTGGTGTACCTGCTGTGGATCGGCATCACCCGCCTGATCCTCACCATCATGCTGCTGTGCTCGGGTCACAACGTCGGCCCGGCCTACCCGCTGATCCTCTATTACAACCAGATCGTCGGCGCGGTGATGAAGATCTACGTGTTCTTCCGCCTCGACAGGCAGTCCTGGACCCGCCAGCCCACTGCCCTCAAACGCGACCTCGCAAGTTTTCAACAATGGTTCAACACCTGGTCCTCGCGGACCATGACCTTCTCGGCCGCGAGCATCTTCGTCGCCGTGCTGTTCATGGTCGTGTGAGCCCCCGGATCGGACAACAGGAACGAATATCGCCATGAATACCGCCGTGAACGTCAATGTCGTGCATGAATCCGAAGCGCAGCGCCAGCACGCCCGGGTGCGCATCCCCGCCAAGCTGCGCTACCTGGACGGCAACCGCGAAGCGCACGAGGTGAAGGTTGACGACCTGTCCGCCGGGGGCCTGTCCTTCCACGCCAAGAAGCCTCTGCCTGAAGGCGAAGTGCTGCGCGGTCGCCTGCAGTTCGTGGTCGACAACCTCGGCCTGTCGATGGACGTCGAACTGCTGGTGCGCACCAGCAGCCGCGAGACCGCCCGCACCGGCGCCGAGTTCCAGAACCTCGAGCCGCGCGACATCGCCACCCTGCGCCACATCATCACCAGCCACCTGTCCGGCGAGCTGATCAGCGTCGGCGACGTGCTCAGTACCCTGCAGCGCGACAACTTCACCAAGGCGCGCAAGCACAAGGACGGAGGCTCGGGCCTTTCCGCCTTTGGCCGCCTGCGCGCGGTCACCGTGACCGCCGGGGTGTTCGTGGTCGGCCTGGTGGCCTTCGGCTTCGTCGCCAAGTCGCTGTACGGCCTGTACTTCGTCAGCCATGCCGAGGCCGGCGTGGTCGCGGTGCCCACCACCAACGTCACCATGCCCCGCGACGGCAGTCTGCAGAGCCTGGTGGAAAGCGGCGCGAGCGTGGCCAAGGGCGCACCGCTGGCGACCTTCAACACCAGCATGCTCGACCTGCTCAAGGGCCACCTGGACGACTCGCAGCTGGAGCCGGCCAAGGTCGAGGAGCTGTTCGGCAAGCAGCTCTCCGGCACCCTCACCAGCCCGTGCGACTGCGTGGTCTCGCGTCAGCTGGTGGATGACGGCCAGTACGCCAGCAAGGGCCAGCCGGTGTTCGCGCTGATCCCGCGCACCAGCGTCCCGACCATCGAGGCGCGCTTCAGCTATCGCCAGTTCGACGAAGTGAAGCCGGGTACCCGGGTCAACTTCCAGATCGCCGGCGAGGACGAAGTGCGCACCGGGCGGATCACCGGCAGCTCGAGCCTGGACACCGACAACCTGGCCTCCGACATCCGCGTGCAGATCAAGCCCGACGGCGGCCTGCCGGCCGAGCTCGCCGGGCGCCCGGCCGCGGTCAACAGTGATCGTGGTCCGTCGCTGAACTGGCTGATCGACAAGGCCGTGGCTCGTGGGTTGTAAGAGGATCGGACGATGAAACCTTTGAATGGTTTTTCTCCTGCTGGAGTGGCGTCGCCTGGATCGCGGCACAAGGCCGCTCCTACAGGGACCGCGCCGCACCCTGTAGGAGCGGGCTTGCCCCGCGATCGGGTGCGCAGCGCCCGCCCATTGGCATGGTGCGCCCTGGCCGCCGCCATCACCCTGGCCGGCTGCGCCGGCCTGCCCGACCAGCGCCTGGCCAATGAAGCGCTCAAGCGCGGCGACACCGCCACCGCCGAGCGCAACTACAAGGCCCTGGCCGACCTCGGCTACAGCGATGCCCAGGTAGGCCTGGCCGATATCCAGGTCGCCACCCGCGACCCGGCGAAACTCAAGGAGGCCGAAGCCACCTACCGCGCCGCCGCCGCCACCTCGCCCCGTGCCCAGGCGCGTCTCGGCCGCCTGCTGGTGGCCAAGCCCGACAGCACCCAGGCCGAACGCGAGGAGGCCGAAACCCTGCTCAAGCACGCCGCACAACAGGGCGAAAGCAACACCCTGATCCCGCTGGCGATGCTCTACCTGCAGTACCCGCAGAGCTTCCCCAAGGTCAACGCCCAGCAGCAGATCGACCAGTGGCGCGCCGCCGGCAACCCCGAGGCGGGCCTTGCCCAGGTCCTGCTGTACCGCACCCAGGGCACCTACGACCAGCACCTGGGCGATGTGGAGAAGATCTGCAAGGCGGCACTGACCAGCACCGACATCTGCTACGTCGAGCTGGCCACCGTCTACCAGAAACGCGCCCAGCCCGACCAGCAGGCCGCCCTGCTCGAACAACTGAAAGCCGCCCATGCCCGTGGCGCCGTGCCGGCCACCCGGGTCGACAGCGTCGCCCGGGTGCTGGCCGACCGCAGCCTCGGCCAGACCGACGAGAAGACCGCCAAGGACCTGCTCGAGCACATCGCCCCGGCCAACCCGGCCTCGTGGGTGAGCCTGGCGCAACTGCTCTACGACTTCCCCGAGCTGGGCGACACCGACCAGTTGATGGCCTACATCGACAAGGGCCGCGAGGCCGAGCAACCCCGCGCCGAACTGCTGCTGGGCCGCCTCTACTACGAAGGCAAGACCGTGCCCGCCGACGCGCAGAAGGCCCAGGAGCACCTGCAGGCCGCCGCCGACGCCGGCGAGGTCAGCGCCGACTACTACCTCGGCCAGCTCTACCGCCGTGGCTACCTGGGCCAGGTCGAGCCGCAGAAAGCCGTGGACCACCTGCTCGCCGCCGCCCGCGGCGGCCAGAACAGCGCCGACTACGCCCTGGCCCAGCTGTTCAGCGAAGGCCACGGCATCCGCCCGGCACCGACCAATGCCTGGGTGTTCGCCCAGCTGTCCCAGGTCAATCCGACCCCGCAGTCGACCGAACTGCTGCAACAGCTCGACCAGCAGCTCACGCCCGACCAGCGCAACCAGGCGCAGAACCTGCTGGCACAGGAGAAGCAGGCGCGCGGCAGCATGACCCAGGGCGCCAACAGCACCCTGGCCATCGAAGCGCTGCAGGACGAGAAAGACGACGTAGACGCCGAGGATTCGCTATGACGCTCAACCCCTTCGTGAAAGCCGGCATCGGCCTGGGCTTCGCCCTGCTGTGGTCGATGCCGACCCTGGCGGCGGAAACCGCGCAGAAGAACTTCGGCCTCGACGTGAAGATCACCGGCCAGTCCGAGGACGACCGCGACCTGGGCACCCGCTCCGGCGGCGACGTCAACGGCCTGGGCCTGGACCTGCGACCCTGGGTGTACGGTGAGCGCGGCCACTGGAGCGCCTTCGCCATGGGCCAGGCGGTGGCCGCCACCGACATCATCGAGACCGACACTCTGCGCCAGAACGACGACGGCACCACCAGCGACAACGGCGACGACAGCCGCAAGCCGGACAAGAGCTACCTGGCCATGCGCGAGTTCTGGATCGGCTACAGCGGCCTGACCCCCTACCCCGGCGAGCAGCTGCGCTTCGGCCGCCAGCGCCTGCGCAGCGACGACGGCATGTGGCGCGACACCAACATCGAGGCGCTGAACTGGACCTTCGACACCACCCTGCTCAAGGCCGACCTGGGCGTGGCCCAGCGCTTCAGCGAATACCGCACCGACCTCACCGAGCTGGCCCCGGAGGACAAGGACCGCACCCACGTCTATGGCAACGTCGCCACGCAGTGGACACCCGGCCACTGGGTCGGCCTGCGCGCCCACCACACTCATGACGGCGGCAGCCTGAAAAGCCCAGGCGAAACCGTCGACGCCCTCGACAAGACTCGCACGGGCGATCTCACCTGGCTGGGCCTGGAGGCCAACAGCGATGCCTACAACTGGCGCAACGACCACACCGTCAACTACTGGGGCAGCGTCACCTGGCTGACCGGCGATCGCGACACCCTCAGCAGCCAGGCGGTGGGCAACGACCAGGTCGCCACCGGCAAGCAGAGCGGCGACGTCAACGCCTGGGCCACCGACCTCGGCATCCGCCTGCGCCTGGACCCGCAATGGCAGGTCGGCGCGGCCTATGCCCGGGGCAGCGGCGGTGGCGGCAGCGACGGTTCGAACAACTTCGAGCAGACCGGCCTTGAGAGCAACCGCTCCAACTTCACCGGCACCCGCTCGCGGGTGCACCGCTTCGGCGAAGCGTTCCGCGGCGAGCTGGGCAACCTGCAGGCCGCCACCCTGTTCGCCTCCTGGCAGCTGCGCGACGACTACGACGCCAGCTTCATCTACCACAAGTTCTGGCGCGTCGACGGCAAGCAGAACATCGGCTCCAGTGGCATCAACGCGGTGGTCGACGACGGCGGCATCAACCGTCCGCTGGTGCAGGGTGAGAAAGACCTCGGCCAGGAGATGGACGTGGTCGTCACCAAGTACTTCAAGCAAGGCCTGCTGCCGGCCTCGATCAGCCAGTCGATCGACGAGCCGTCGGCCCTGGTGCGCCTGCGCGCCGGCGTGTTCAAGCCGGGCGACGCCTATGGCAAAGAGGCCGACTCGTACATGCACCGCGCCTTCGTCGACGTGATCTGGCGCTACTGAGGCCGGGAGAGGATTTGACATGAACCTGCACCCGAACCTTCGCCACAGCCTGCTGGCCAGCGCCCTGCTGCTGGCCGCAGGCCTGGCCCAGGCCGCCGAGCCGGAAATGGCCAAGGGGCTGCAACAGGCCAAGACCTACACCGTTGCCAGTGCGCCGATCGAGCCACTGCTGATGGACCCGCCCAAGCTGCCCGACCTCTCCGGCTACACCGCCGAAGCCGTGCAGAAGAAGATCGACCGCCGCCACAAGGGCAAGGTCAGCGTGCGCCGCATGCTCCAGGAGGACACCCTCAAGGAGTTCATCGGCGGCGACAATAAGGGCGCCGAGTGGGTGCGGCGCCAGCACGGCATTCCCCAGGCGATCTTCGTCGATGACGGGCATGTCGACCTGGTGGAACTGAGCAAAAAGGTGCCCGACCAGTACCTGCGCGAGACCGCGCCGGGGGTCTACCTCGCCCGCCTGCCGATCGTGGTCGGGCGCAAGGGCGTGCTGGAGATCGACGGCAAGGTCAAGGAGCTGCGCCTGTCCGAAGAGGCCGGCTCGTTCATCGTCAACGACGGCAAGCTGTTCGTCAGCGATACCCGGGTGACCGGCTGGCGCGAGCAGGCCAACGGCCCGGCAACCTTCCGCAAGCCCGATGAATTCCGCCCGTTCCTGCTCAGCTGGGGCGGCACCGAGACCTATATCGTCAACAGCAAGATGGCCAGCTTCGGCTACGCCAAGTCCAAGTCGTACGGCGTGAGCATCTCGCAGTACACGCCGAACATGGCCAAGCAGATGGGCCGCCCGGAACCCACCGGCTGGATCATCGGCTCCGAGTTCAGCGACATGTGGTACGGCTTCTACTGCTACGAGACCCAGGACTTCGTGATCAAGGACTCGACCTACCGCGACAACATCGTCTACGGCATCGACCCCCACGACCGTTCGCACCGCCTGATCATCGCCGGCAACACCGTGTACGGCACCAAGAAGAAGCACGGGATCATCGTTTCGCGCGAGGTCAACGACAGCTGGATCATCAACAACAAGAGCTACGACAACAAGCTCTCGGGCGTGGTGATCGACCGCAACAGCGTCAACAACCTGATCGCCTACAACGAGATCTACCGCAACCATACCGACGGCATCACCCTGTACGAGAGCGGCGACAACCTGATCTGGGGCAACAAGCTGATCAACAACCGCCGCCACGGCATCCGCGTGCGCAACAGCGTGAACATCCGCCTGTACGAGAACGTCGCCATGGCCAACGGTCTGGTGGGCGTGTACGGACACATCAAGGACCTCTCCGACACCGACCGCGACATCGCCCTCGACCCGTTCGACACCAAGGTGTCGCTGATCGTGGTCGGCGGCGAGCTGGCGGCCAACGGCTCCGGCCCGCTGTCGATCGATTCGCCCCTGTCGGTGGAGCTGTACAAGGTGTCGATGCTGATGCCGCGCAAGGCCAACGGCATCAGCTTCAACGGCGTGCTCGGCGAGCGCCAGGACGAAATCCTCGACCTGCTGGTGCGCCAGCAGAAGGCCGTGCTGATCGACCCGGTCGAACGCCAGACCGAAATGATCGACTAAGGAAGCCCAGACCATGACTCCACACCTGATGAAACTGCTGGGCCTGTCCGCCGCCCTCCTGGCCATCAGCCAGGGCGTGCGCGCCGACGAGGTCAAGGCGCCGACCTTCAGCGCCGAGCCCTGCTGCCAGCTGTGCCCCGAAGCCCACGACGCCAGCCGCTACACCACGCGCTACCAGCAGAACTTCACCACTCTGGTGCAGGCCCAGGGCGACTGGCTGTTCCGTACCCGCGAAGACCTGCGCACCGAATTCGACACCACCCCGGGCGGCTACAAGCGCCTGCAGCAGGTGCACGACGCGTTCAAGAAGCGCGGCGTCGAGCTGGTGGTGGTGTACCAGCCGACTCGCGGCCTGGTGAACCGCAACATGCTCAACCCCGAGGAAAAGGCCGCCTTCGATTACCAGAAGGCACTGCGCAACTACCAGGCCATGCTCCAGCGCTTCGCCAAGATGGGCTACAACGTGCCCGACCTGTCGCCGCTGACCAACGAGCAATTGGCCGCGGCCGACCAGGGCAAGGACTTCTACTTCCGCGGCGACCAGCACTGGACGCCCTACGGCGCCGAGCGCGCGGCGAAAATCGTCGCCGACACCGTGCACCAGATGCCGGCCTTCGAAGGCATCCCGCGCAAGGAATTCGAGACCAGGAAGTCCGGACGCATGGGCAAGACCGGCACCCTGCACAACGTCGCCGGCCAGCTGTGCGGCACCAGCTACGCGGTGCAGTACATGGACCAGTTCGCCACCGAGCCCAAGGGCGGCGCCAGCGGCGGCGACGACCTGTTCGGTGATTCGGGCAACGCGCAGATCACCTTGGTGGGCACCAGCCACAGCGGCAAGAACTACAACTTCTCGGGCTTCCTCGAGCAGTACATTGGCGCCGATGTGCTCAACGTCGCCTTCCCCGGGGGCGGTCTGGAAGGTTCGATGATCCAGTACCTGGGCAGCGAGGAGTTCCAGAACAACCCGCCGAAGATCCTGGTCTGGGAGTTCTCCCCGCTCTACCGCCTGGACCAGGAAACCATCTGGCGGCAGATCCTCGGCCTGCTCGACGACGGCTGCGACGACCGTCCCGCGCAGATGAGCGCCAGCGCCACCCTCAAGCCCGGCAAGAACGAGCTGATGGTCAACGGCAAGAATGGCGTGATCAAGGACCTGGTCAACCGCAACCACCAGCTCGACATCAAGTTCGAGGACACCTCGGTGAAAGTGCTGCAGGCCACTCTGTGGTACCTCAACGGCCGCCACGAGGACATCAAGATCGAGAAGCCCGAGACCTCCGACACCGATGGACGCTTCGTCTTCCAGATGCGCGAGGACGAAGACTGGGCAGGCCAGAACCTGCTCGCCCTGGAGGTCCAGGGGCCGGAAAGCGGCACGCAGAAAGTCGAAGCCAAACTCTGCAAACGCAACAACTTCGCCAGCCCCGCGCAGCACACCGCGCAGGCCGGCCAGTGAGGCAAGCATGACTTCCATCCACCGCAAGACCGCACCCGCTTTGCTCGCCCTCGCCCTGTTCGGCGGTGCGGCGCAGGCCGCGCTGGTACCGCCCCAGGGTTACTACGAGGGCATCGAGAAACTCAAGACCGGCGACGGCAATTTCCGCTGTGAGGCCGCACCCAAGCCCTATACCGGCGCGCTGGTGTTCCGCAGCAAGTACGAAGGCTCGGACAAGGCCCGGGCGACGCTCAATGCCGCCTCGGAAAAAGCCTTTCGCAAATCCACCGAGGACATCACCACCCTCGAGAAGGGCGTGAGCAAGATGGTCGGCCAGTACATGCGCGATGGCCGCCCGGCGCAACTGGACTGCGCACTGACCTGGCTCGACACCTGGGCGCGCGCCGATGCGCTGATGTCCACCGATTACAACCACACCGGCAAGTCCATGCGCAAATGGGCGCTGGGCAGCATGAGCGGGTCGTGGCTGCGCCTGAAGTTCTCCAACTCGCAGCCACTGGCGGCGCACCGGGCCGAGGCCGAGCAGATCGAGAAATGGTTCGTGCGCCTGGCCCGGCAGACCGTGCGTGACTGGAGCGACCTGCCGCTGGAGAAGATCAACAACCACAGCTACTGGGCGGCCTGGTCGGTGATGGCCACCGCGGTGGCCACCGACCGCCAGGACCTCTTCGACTGGGCGGTGAAGGAATACAAGGTCGGCGCCAACCAGGTCGATGAGCAGGGCTTTTTGCCCAACGAGCTCAAGCGCCGCCAGCGTGCCCTGGCCTACCACAACTACGCCCTGCCGCCGCTGGCGATGATCGCCAGCTTCGCCCAGGCCAACGGCGTGGACCTGCGCAAGGAAAACAACTTCGCCCTGCAACGCCTCGGCGAAGGCGTGCTGGCCGGTGCCCGCGATCCTGTTCATTTCAACACCCGCGCCGGCGTGAAGCAGGACCTGAAGGATTTGAAGATCGACAGCAAGTACGCCTGGCTCGAGCCGTGGTGCGCACTGTACCAGTGCGTCGGCGACACCCTCGAGCGCAAGCATGACATGCAGCCGTTCAACAGCTTCAGGCTGGGTGGGGATGTGACGCGGGTCTATGACCCGGGCGCAGAGAGCAAGAAATAGGTGTCGCCTGTATTGGGGCCGCTTCGCGGCCCATCGCGACACAAGGCCGCTCCTACAGGGACGGCGCTGATCCTGTAGGAGCGGCCTTGTGTCGCGAAACGAGGGCGAAGCCCTCGCCAGCAATGGTTTAGGCAACAAAGGTTTCCCCTGCATTTTCGCGGGGGGTTTGGGGGGCGCTGTGCCCCGGATGCTGTGAACAACAAGGAGAACCGGGATGGTCTTCTCGTCCAACGTGTTCCTGTTCCTGTTCCTGCCGGTTTTCCTCGGCTTGTACTACGTGAGCGGGAACCGCTATCGCAACCTGCTGCTGCTGGTTGCCAGCTACATCTTCTACGCCTGGTGGCGGGTGGACTTCCTCGCCCTGTTCGCCGGGGTCACCCTGTGGAACTACTGGATCGGCCTGAAGGTCGGCGCCGCCGGCGTGCGCACCAAGCCCGCGCAGCGCTGGCTGCTGCTCGGCGTGGGTGTCGACCTGTGCATCCTCGGCTACTTCAAGTACGCCAACTTCGGCGTCGACAGCCTCAACGCGATCATGACCTCGATGGGGCTGGAGCCGTTCATCCTCACCCACGTGCTGCTGCCGATCGGCATCTCGTTCTACATCTTCGAGTCGATCAGCTACATCATCGACGTGTACCGCGGCGACACCCCGGCCACCCGCAACCTGATCGACTTCGCCGCCTTCGTGGCGATCTTCCCGCACCTGATCGCCGGCCCCGTGCTGCGCTTCAAGGACCTGGTCGACCAGTTCAACAACCGCACCCACACCCTGGACAAGTTCTCCGAAGGCTGCACCCGCTTCATGCAGGGCTTCATCAAGAAAGTGTTCATCGCCGACACCCTGGCGGTGGTCGCCGATCACTGCTTCGCCCTGGAGAACCCCACCACCGGTGACGCCTGGCTCGGCGCCCTGGCCTACACCGCGCAGCTGTACTTCGACTTCTCCGGCTACAGCGACATGGCCATCGGCCTGGGCCTGATGATGGGCTTTCGCTTCATGGAGAACTTCAAGCAGCCCTACATCAGCCAGTCGATCACCGAGTTCTGGCGGCGCTGGCACATCAGCCTGTCGACCTGGCTGCGCGACTACCTGTACATCACCCTGGGCGGCAACCGCAAAGGCACCTTCAACACCTACCGCAACCTGTTCCTGACCATGCTGCTGGGCGGGCTGTGGCACGGCGCCAACTTCACCTACATCATCTGGGGCGCCTGGCACGGCATGTGGCTGGCGATCGAGCGGGCGTTGGGCCTGGACACCAACCCGCAGCGTTTCAACCCGGTGAAATGGGCCTTCACGTTCCTGCTGGTGGTGGTCGGCTGGGTGATCTTCCGCGCCGAGAACCTGCACGTGGCGGCACGCATGTACGGCGCCATGTTCAGCTTCGGCGACTGGCAGCTGTCGGAGCTCAACCGCGCCAACCTCACCGGCCTGCAGGTGGCCACGCTGATCGTCGCCTACCTGACCCTGGCGTTCTTCGGCCTGCGCGACTTCTACCGCAACGCAACGCCAGCACCCAAGGCCACCCCGGTGCAGGTCAACGCCGACGGCTCGGTAGGCCTGGACTGGACGCGGATCATGACCCGCGCCCTGGTCCTGCTGCTGTTCACCGCCTCGGTGCTCAAGCTCTCGGCGCAGAGCTACTCACCGTTCCTCTACTTCCAGTTCTGAGGCCCCGATCATGAACCGGACACTTCGCATCACCTATTCGCTGTCGTTCATGGGCCTGCTGGTCGGCCTGGGCGTGGCCTCGCTCGGCGGGCTGGAAAGCTTCAACCGCACAGGGCAGATGACCTTGCTCGACGGCAAGCTGGCCAAGGCCGCCGAGACCCACTACGACGAGCAGTTCCCGATCAAGCGTCTGGGCACCAACCTGTGGGCCGCGCTGGACTTCAAGCTGTTCAACGAAGGCCGTCCCGGCGTGGTGCTGGGCCGCGACCAGTGGCTGTTCAGCGACGAGGAGTTCAAGCCCACCGCCGGCGCCGAGCAGCTGATGCAGGACAACCTGGCGTTGGTGCGCGGCATCCGCGACGCCCTGCAACGCCACGGCAGCCAGCTGGTGCTGGCGATCGTGCCGGCCAAGGCGCGCCTGTACGCCGAGTACATCGGCAAGGAGACGCCGGCCAGCCTGCACGACGAGCTGTTCAACCGCTTCCACGCCCAGGCGCGCCAGGCCAATGTGTTCGCCCCCGACCTGCTGGCGCCGCTGGAGCAGGCCAAGGCCCGCGGCCAGGTGTTCCTGCGTACCGACACTCACTGGACGCCGATGGGCGCCGAGGTGGTCGCGCAGTCCATCGCCGAGGCAGTCAGCCGCCAGAACCTGCTCGACAGCGAACCCCAGGCGTTCATCACCGAGGCCGGCGCCACCGCGCCGTACAAGGGCGACCTGACCAACTTCCTGCCGCTGGACCCGCTGTTCAGCAACCTGTTGCCGTCCCCGGACAACCTGCAGCAGCGCAAGACTCACCCGGTGCAGGCCGAAGGCGATGACGCGCTGTTCGCCGACAACCGGATCCCGGTGGCGCTGGTGGGCACCAGCTACAGCGCCAACCCGCACTGGAACTTCCTCGGCGCCCTGCAGCAGGCGTTGCGCAGCGACGTCGCCAATTACGCCGAGGACGGCCATGGCCCGCTGCTGCCGATGCTCAAGTACCTGCAAAGCGACGCTTTCAAGAACGCCCCGCCACAGGTCGTGGTGTGGGAATTCCCCGAACGGTATCTGCCAATGAAGAACGACCTCAGCGCTTTCGATCCGCAGTGGATCGCGCAGCTGAAGAACTCCCGTCAATCCGAAGAAAACCTGGCCCTGTCGTCCAATCGGACGGACCACTGAAGATAGAGAGGAATACGCACATGACCACCAAGACTTCCATTGCCAAAGCCCTCACCCTCGCCGCCGGCCTGTCCCTGGCCTCGCTGCAGGCCTTCGCCGGCGCCGATGCCGCCCTCTATGGCCCAAGCGCGCCGAAGGGCTCGACCTTCGTGCGCCTGTACAACGCCGCCGGCAGCCCCGCCGCCGCGTCGGTCGGCAACACCCAGATCAAGCAGGTCGGCGCCCAGGCCAGCAGCGACTTCAGCTTCCTGCCCGGCGGTGACTACACCGCCCAGGTAGGCGGCAAGAGCGTCCCGGTGAAACTCGCCGCCGACAAGTACTACACCCTGGTCAACAGCGCCAGCGGCAACCCTCAGCTGATCGAGGAACCGCCGTTCAAGAACAAGCAGAAGGCCCTGGTGCGGGTACAGAACCTCAGCGACCAGTCGCTGACCCTGAAGACCGCCGATGGCAAGACCGAAGTGGTCAGCCCCGTGGCCGCCAAGGGCCGTGGCGAGCGCGAGATCAATCCGGTCAAGGTCAACCTGGCCCTGTATCAAGGCGACAAGAAAGTCGGCGACGTCAAACCCGTCGCCCTGGCGCGCGGCGAAGCCGCCGTGCTGTACGTCACCGGCAGCGGCAGCAGCCTGTCGCCGGTGTGGGTCACCCGTCCCGTAGCCACCAACTGATTCCTGCCCCTTACGACCTTATTGGAGAAACATCATGATCCCGGTAATTCTTTCTGGCGGTAGCGGTTCGCGTCTGTGGCCTCTGTCGCGCAAGCAGTTCCCCAAGCAGTTCCTGGCCCTGACCGGCGAGCACACCTTGTTCCAGCAGACCATCCAGCGCCTGGTGTTCGATGGCATGGACACCCCCATCGTGGTCTGCAACAAGGATCACAAGTTCATCGTCCAGGAGCAGCTGAACGCGCTGAAGCTGGAAACCCAGGCCATCCTCATGGAGCCGTTCGGCCGCAACACCGCGCCGGCGGTGGCCATGACCGCGATGAAGCTGGTCAACGAAGGCCGTGACGAGCTGATGCTGGTACTGCCGGCCGACCACGTGATCGAGGACCAGAAGGCCCTGCAGCGCGCCCTGGCCCTGGCCACCGTGGCCGCCGAGCGCGGCGAGATGGTGCTGTTCGGCGTGCCGGCGACCAAGCCCGAGACCGGCTACGGCTACATCCGCTCGAGCCAGGACGCGCTGCTGCCCGAAGGCGTGGCGCGGGTCGCGCAGTTCGTCGAGAAACCCGACGAGAAGCGCGCCAACGAGTTCGTCCGCGCCGGCGGCTACTTCTGGAACAGCGGCATGTTCCTGTTCCGCGCCAGCCGCTTCCTCGAAGAGCTGAAAAAGCACGACCCGGACATCTACGACACCTGCCTGCTGGCCCTGGAACGCAGCCAGGAGGACGCCGATGCGCTGAGCATCGACGAAGCCACCTTCGCCTGCTGCCCGGACAACTCCATCGACTACGCGGTGATGGAAAAGACCCAGCGCGCCTGCGTGGTACCGCTGTCGGCCGGCTGGAGCGACGTCGGCTGCTGGTCGTCGCTGTGGGACGTGCACGAGAAGGACGCCGACGGCAACGTCACCAAGGGCGACGTGGTGGTGCAGGACAGCCGCAACTGCATGATCCACGGCAACGGCAAGCTGGTGTCGGTGATTGGCCTTGAGAACATCGTGGTGGTCGAGACCAAGGACGCCATGATGATCGCCCACAAGGACAAGGTTCAGGGGGTCAAGCAGCTGGTCAACACCCTCGACGCCCAGGGCCGCACGGAAACCCAGAACCACCTGGAGGTGTACCGCCCGTGGGGCTCGTACGATTCGGTGGACATGGGCGGGCGCTTCCAGGTCAAGCACATCACCGTCAAGCCCGGCGCCAGCCTGTCGCTGCAGATGCACCACCACCGCGCCGAGCACTGGATCGTGGTGTCCGGCACCGCCGAGGTGACCTGCGACGAGAACGTGTTCCTGCTCACCGAGAACCAGTCCACCTATATCCCCATCGCCTCGGTGCACCGCCTGCGCAACCCGGGCAAGATCCCGCTGGAGATCATCGAGGTGCAGTCCGGGAGCTACCTGGGCGAGGATGATATCGAGCGCTTCGAGGATGTGTATGGGCGGACTTCGACGCCGGTGGAACGTGGGGTTTCGGTGAAGACCATCGCGCAGTAAAACGTTGGAACCGCTTCGCGGCACAAGGCCGCTCCTACAGGAGGTTGCGTTCCCTCTGTAGGAGCGGCCTTGTGCCGCGAAAGGAGGGCAAAGCCCTCCCGCTTTTGAGCCAATACCCATTTCCCGCTACGATGATCGAACCCCCGCCACCAAGGCCTGCCCCACCATGATCATCGGCGCCCTGCTCGTCCTCACCTGGCTGGTCCTGCTGCTGCGCTACCCGGCCAAGGCCCTGCCGATTTCCATGGCCGCCGTTTGTGGCCTGGGGCTGGTGGCGCTCTACGTGGTCTGGCAGGACACCCGCGAAGCCTCGCAACTGGCCCGCCTCGATATCCGCCTGGCCTACGCCCCCGAGCAGTGCCCCGCCGACCGCGCCCTGCAGGTGCGCATGAAGAACGGCAACAAGGTCCCGCTCGGCGAACTGCGCTGGCGCGTCGGCGCCTATGCGCCTGGCGATACCGTGAACCTGGCCGAGAACACCTACGCCGCCCCGCGCTATCGTGGCCCCGGCGAATTGCAGCCGGGCGCCGAATGGAGCGATTGCCTGCCATTGCCGCCACTGCGCTCGGGCTATCGGCCACAAACCCTGGAGTTTCGTGCCGAGCATCTGCAAGGTACATTCGCCAATTGATTCGTTGCCCGATCTGGCCTCTTCACGGGTAAACCCGCTTCCACAGGGTTGTGGTGATCCCTGTGGGAGCGGGTTTACCCGCGAAGAGGTCGGCACAGACGACCCACTCCATCTATCGATCACAGGCCCTTTACATGCCCACCGTCCTGATCACCGGTTGTTCCAGCGGCATCGGCCGCGCCCTGGCCGACGCCTTCCGCGATGCCGGCCATGAAGTCTGGGCCACCGCCCGCAAGGCACAGGATGTCGAACAACTGGCCGCTGCCGGCTTCAATGCCCGGCAACTGGACGTGAACGACGCCGAAGCCCTCGCCCGCCTGGCCGAGGAGCTGCAAAGCCTCGACATCCTGATCAACAACGCCGGCTACGGCGCCATGGGCCCGCTGCTCGACGGCGGCGTCGCAGCCATGCGCCAGCAGTTCGAAACCAACGTCTTCGCCCTGATCGGCGTGACCCAGGCACTGTTCCCGCTGCTGCGCCGTTCCCGGGGGCTGGTGGTGAACATCGGCAGTGTGTCGGGTGTGCTGGTGACGCCCTTCGCCGGTGCCTATTGTGCGTCCAAGGCCGCCGTGCACGGGCTGAGCGATGCCCTGCGCCTGGAGCTGGCGCCTTTCGGAATCAGGGTCATGGAGGTGCAGCCGGGCGCGATCGCCTCGCAGTTCGCCAGCAATGCGCAGCAGCAGGCCGAGCAGGTGCTGGCGAGCGGTTCGCCGTGGTGGCCGTTGCGCGAACAGGTACAGGCGCGGGCGCGAGCGTCGCAGGACCGGCCGACGTCGGCGGCGGTGTTCGCCCAGAGGTTGCTGGCGGCGACGCGCAAATCGCCTGTGCCTGCACTGGTGCGTATCGGCAATGGCAGCACGGCCCTGCCGTTGATGGCCCGGCTGTTGCCACAGCGCCTGCTGGATTGGGTATTGCGCAAGCGCTTCGGATTGTTGCGACCGCTCTGACGTCGTCGCGGGGCAAGCCCGCTCCCACGGGGGCTCCCAGGTATGCGTGGAAGCGGGCTTGCCCCGCGATGCTGCTCAGACCTGGTCGAACGCCTGCCAGCCACCGCCCAGCGCCTTGTACAGCCCCACCAGCGCCTGCGACACCGCCGCCGAGCTGTCGATCCACTGCTCCTCGCTGGCCAGCAACGCCGACTGCACCGTCAGCACGTTGAGAAAGTCCACCGCCCCTTCCACATACTGGCGCTGCGCGGTCTCCAGGGCGATGCGGTTCTGCCGCACCGCCTCGGCCAGGTGATCGCGACGCAACTGGCTGGCGTTGTACAGGCGCAGCACATCGTCGATCTCATGCCAGGCGCCGAGCACCACCTTGCGGTAGTTCAGCGCCGCTTCCTGCTGCTGGGCCTCGCGCAGCTCCAGCTGGCCCTTGAGCCGTCCGCCCTCGAAGATCGGCAACGACAACTGCGGCCCGAAGGCGAAGCGGCGCGAATCCCAGGCGCCGAAATCGGACAGTTGCATGGCCTGGAAACCGACACTTCCGGACAGGCGGATGCTCGGATAGAAATCGGCCTTGGCCACGCCGATGCTGGCGGTGGCCGCATGCAACCGGGCCTCGGCCTGGCGGATATCCGGACGGCGCTCGGCCAGCTCCGACGGCACGCCGATGGCAAAGCGCTGCTGCGGCGCGGGCAATTCGCCGCCCTGCAGCAGCTGGGACTGCAAGCTGCGCGGCGGTTCGGCGGCAAGCAGGCTAAGGGCATTGATCAGGTCGTCGCGGCGGGCCTCCAAGGTCGGCAGGCGCGCCTCGATCGACGCCACCTGGGCGCTGGCCTGGGCGACGTCGAGCCGGGTGGCGACACCTTCGGCCTGGCGGCCTTCGGACAGCTTCAGGCTGTGCCGGGCAACCTTGAGGTTGTCCTGGGTGATGTCCAGGGTGTGCTGCACGGCGCGCAGCTGGATGTAGTTGCCGGCGGTCTCCGACAGCAGCGCCAGCAGCACGCCACGGCGATCGTTCTCGGCGACCGCCACGGTCGCATCGGCGGCCTCGACTTGACGGCGCACACGCCCCCACAGGTCCAGTTCCCAACCGGCGACCAGATCGCCTTGCCACAAGTTATACGCCGACTTGCCGGCCTTGCCGGAGGGGTCGTTCAATCCTTCGGCGCTGTTACGCGCCCGGCTGTAGCCTGCGTTTGCATCCACCGAAGGCATCTCGTCGGCCGCCACGGTGCTACGCAAGGCGCGGCTTTGCAGCAGGCGGGCGCTGGCCATCTGCAGGTCGAGATTGCGTTCGGCGACCTGCTGGATCAACGCGCTCAGCTGGGCGTCGTGAAAGCTGTCCCACCAGCGCAGTTCCAGCGGTTCAGCTACCGGCTGGCTGGCCGCTGCCTCACTTTGCAACGAGGCCCAATCCCGAGGCGCTTCGCTGGACGGGCTCTGGAAATCCGGTCCGAGGGTGCAGCCGGCCAGCATCGCGGCCAGCAGCAAGGGGGCCGCTGCGCGCCCCTTTCGCGGCGCAAGACCGCTCCTACAAAGGATCGCGGTCGCCTGTAGGAGCGGCCTTGTGCCGCGAAAGGGCTGCGCAGCAGCCCCGGCACTCTCAATTTTTTCAACCACATTGCTCATCGCGCCGTCACCTCTTTAACGGCCAGCTTGTCGCCCTGGGTATCGATGACCGCCTCCACCGACATGCCCACCCGCAGGCGCTCCAACAACGGCTGGCCATCGTCAAAGACAATCTTCACCGGAATACGCTGCACCACCTTGGTGAAGTTGCCGGTGGCGTTGTCCGGTTTCACTGCCGCGAAGGTCACCCCCGTGGCCGGGGCGATGCTCTCGACGCGGCCGTGGAGTTTCTCGCCGGAAAAGGTATCGACGCTGATGCTCACCGGCTGGCCCGGCTGAACGTGGGTCAGCTGGGTCTCCTGGAAATTGCCGACGATGTAGGCGCGCTCCAGCGGCACCACCGACAACAGTCGTGCGCCCGGATTGACGTAGGCGCCGACGCGCAGGGCGCGCTCACCGACCATGCCGTCCACCGGCGCAGCAATGCGGGTGTAGGAAAGATCCAGCCGGGCTTTCTCCAGGCCGGCCTCGGCCCGTTTCAGCTGGCCATCGGCACTGGCCACCTGGGCGTCGAGGATATCCACCTGCTTGCGCGTCGCCACCAGCGCCGCCTGGGTGTTGGCCAGCCGGGCACGGGCCTGGTCAACGCCGCTGCGCGCCTGCTGGGCGTTCTGCACGGTGCCGGCGCCCTGCTCGGCCAGGCGGCTGTAGCGGGTCACTTCGTGATCGGCGAACGCGGCCTCGGCCTGGGCCGCCTTCACCGCGGCCTCGGCCTGGGCGATCAGCGCCGCCTGGCGCTCGAGGGTGGCGCGGGCATCCAGGCTCTGCGCCCTGGCCACCAGCAACTGGGCCTGGGCCGCGTCGAGGGCGGCCTGGTAGTCCCGTGGGTCGATGGTCGCCAGTAACTGCCCGGCCTTCACCTGCTGGTTGTCCTCCACCAGCACTTCCTTGATGAAGCCCGCCACCTTCGGCGCGACCACGGTGTAGTCGGCGGTCACGTAGGCGTCGTTGGTGCTCTGGCGGTGGTCGCTGCCGAACATCCAGGGGCCGACGATGGCGGCCAGCACGGCCACGGCGAGCACCGAGCCGATAAGGATTGTCTTGCGGTTGTTGGTCATTTCAAGGTCTCGGATTCATCCACGGATTCAGGCCACCGCACGCGGCGGGAAGATCCGGGTAGGCACGAAGGGGATCAGGCAGATCAGGGCGACAGCGATGCCCGCCATCACCAGGTAAAGGTCGGCCGAGGTCAGCACCAGGGCCTGTTCATGGATGCGCTTGGCCAGGCCAACGGTGTTGTCGTCGATCAATGGCGCGTTGCCCAGGCTGTCGACCAGGTGGTTGGAATGAAAATGCCGGCGCAGGGTACCCAGGGCGTCGAGCAGACCGCCGGCGATCACCGCCGACAGGCCCTTGACCGTGTTGAACCAGGCGGAGGCGAACGGGCCTTCCTGCGGGGTCATGCCATTGGTGGAAAGCATCAGCAGCGGCAGCACCGCCATGGGTTGGCCGAACACCTGCAGCAGGTAGAACGGATAGAAATCGCCGCGGATCCACTGCGAGGTCAGCAGGCTGCTGCCCACGCACGAGACCGCCAGCATGGCCAGGCCCGTCGCCAGCACCCAGCGGCAGTCCACCGCGCGGATGTTGCACAGCGCTGCGGTCAACGGCAGGGCGATCAGCTGCGGCATGGCCACCAGCATCATCAACGGGCTGGTCTGCGCCGGGCGATAGCCCTGGATCTGCGCCAGGTAGGCGGACGGAATGCTGCCCACCCCCGAAAGCACGATCAGCACCCCGGCCAGGGTCACCAGAGCGAAGCTCAGGTTGCGCCGCGTGAGCATGCGCAACTGGAAGAACGGCAGCGGCTCGGACCATTCGTTGAACATGAACAGCACCAGCAGCAACACGCCGCCGCCGAGCAGCCAGCAGATCAGCGGCGAGTCGAACCAGCCCCAGCGGTCGCCCAGCGACAGGCCGAGGACGATGCAACTGATCGCCGGCAGGCCGAGCAGCACGCCGCGCCAGTCCAGCTGCCTGAAGCGCTCGAGGCGCAGCGGATCCTGGGGCAGGCCCCAGCCGACGCAGGCGATCGCCAGCAGCGACGGCAGGATGATCTGCCAGAACGCCCATTGCCAGCCGACGTATTCAGTCCACAGGCCCGCCAACGGCGTGCCCAGGTTCGGTCCGAAGGTGGCGGTCAGGGCATAGCAGGCCAGGCCGTAGACCTTGATGCCCGGCGGCAGGAAACGCAGCGCCACGCTCATCAGCATCGGCGGCAAGGCGCCCGAGGCGAAGCCTTGCAGCACGCGCAGCAGCATCAGGCTGTGCAGGTTGGGGGCGAAGGGTTGGATCAGGCCAAGCACGGCGAACAGGCCGACGGCGCTCATGGTGAAGCGGCGCAACGAGAAGGTGGTGGCCAGCCAGGGCGCGAAGGCCATGGCCGAGACCGAGGCGGCGGCATACACCGCCAGCAGCCAGGCGCCTTCGTCAGCGCCGATGCCCATGGCACCACGGATGTCGCTTAGCGAAATCTTGGTCACCGCCTCGTTGAGCCCGGCGCACAGCACCGCTAGCAACACGCCGAACAGGCCGACCACCACCCGCAGGCCGAACGCCGTCTGCGCAGGGGCGACCAGCGCGGCAGTAGGCGCGGTCAGGGAACTCATGGATAGACATCTCCAGCAACAAATTCAGGGCTGGAGCAAGTCTATGAAGGTCGAATGCTGACGAAAACTGACTTGTTGGCAGGTTTATGTTGCGTCAGACGCAATCCATGAAAAATGCGCATCACCTGTAGGAGCGGCCTTGTGCCGCGAAAGGGCTGCAAAGCAGCCCCGGCGATTTTTGCGTTAACGCCGACATCCGGGGGCCGCGTTGCGCCCCTTTCGCGGCACAAGGCCGCTCCTACAGGTTAGCTGGCGTGGGCTCGCCCGCGCAGCAGGCGCGCATGGTCTGGCGCAGCCAGCGATGCGCCGGGTCGTTGTCGAAACGCGGATGCCAGGCCTGCATCACCCGCACCCGCTCCAGCGGCACCGGGATCTCGAACGATCGCAGCGGCAGGCCGAACTTGGTCACGCTGCCGAGGATGTTCGCCGGCATCGGCAGGATCAGGTCCGACTCCGGCAACGAGAACATCGCCGAATGAAAGCTCGGCGTGATCAGCGCCACCCTGCGCTGCACGCCATGGGCGCCCAGCTCCACGTCGATCGGCCCATTGGCCCGCCCGCGCCGCGACACACTGATCTGCGGGTAGCGGGCAAAGCGCTGTGGGGTGATCTCGGCGTCGAAGATCGGGTGGTCGGCCCGCGCCAGCCCGACGAACCAGGTGTCGAACAGGCTCTGCACCTTGATCTCCGGTCCCATGTCGATGCTCGAACTGACCACCAGGTCGATCTGCCCGTGGCGCAGCACCAGGTCATCGTCGCCCTGGTGCTCGGGGACGAAGCGCAGCACGGTGTTCGGTGCCTGTTCGAGCATCATGTGCAGCAGGCGCGCACCGTACAGGGCGATGAACAGGTCGTTGGTACGGATGTTGAAGGCCCGGTCGAGGTTCGGCAGGTCGACCTCGTCACCACTGCGAAACACCAGACCGGCCTGCTCCACCAGCGCCCGTACCTGGTCGCGCAGGGCCAGTGCCCGGGGCGTCGGTACCAGGCCACGGCCAGCGCGCACCAGGATCGGGTCGCCCATGGCCTCGCGGATGCGCCCCAGCGTGCGGCTCATGGCCGCCGGGCTCAGGTTCATGCGCTGGGCAGCGCCGACCACGCTGCCTTCGTCGAGCAGGGCGTCGAGGGCGACGAGCAGGTTCATGTCCGGGAGTTGCATGGCCGTTTTCCGTGACAGCTGTGGGAAACGCGATGGTATCAGGTTGGTGGATTGCGTCAGGCGCAATGGCACCGTGCGTGGGGGGCCATTTATCCCGGCCGGTCAATGCTTCAGCCTGTATCGGCCCAATCGCGGGGCAAGCCCGCTCCCACGCCAGCCACACAAGGTTCGTGGGAGCGGGCTTGCCCCGCGATGGGGAGATTAGGTTTCTACAAATGTCACCACCCTGCAAGGAACCCCCATGCCCCGCCCGGTCCTGATCGCCATCGACGCCTCCCCCGCCAGCCACGCCCTGCTCGACCTCGCCCGCCGTTACTGCCGCCCGGGCGAACACACCCTGCACGTGCTGCTGGCCATCGACTCTACCTTTGCCGTGCACGACCACCGTACGGCCTACACCGAGGAAGAGCTGGAGGAATACCCCGCCGCCTGCGACGAACAGCAATTGGCCGAGCACGCCGTGAACAGCGCCGTGGGCACCCTGCGCGAAGCCGGGTTCGACAGCCTGGGCTGCATGGTGGCCGGCCAGCCGGTGGAGGCGATCATCACCAAGGCCCGAGAGCTTGAATGCGAGCTGATCATCATTGGCCACCGCCACCTGTCGCGGGTCGGAAGGCTGCTGGATCCGTCAATCAGTGCCAAGGTGATCGACCGGGTACAAGTCCCAGTGCTGGTTGGGGCCGCTTGAGCCAGGAAAGCCGTTGATCAGGCAGGACACACCAGGTAATGCAACTGCATTGACCAGGTAATGCACTCGCATTACCTTGCTCGATATTACCCCTCGCGGACCTATGATCATGGCCACTACCTTCGAAGCCGAGTCGACCCTGACCGAGCGCTACCAGACGACGGTCCCCGAAACCGTTCGCCGTGCCTTGGGCCTGAAGAAGCGTGACAAGATTCACTACTCGATCCGCCCTGACGGAGCGGTGATACTGACCCGCGCAGAGACAGCCGAGGAAGACCCCGCCGTGGGGCAGTTCCTGGATTTCCTGGCCCGGGATATCGCCACGAATCCGCAACGATTGAAGGTTGTCGATGCAGAGCTCGTCGCTCGCCTGGATGCACTGGTGGGCGACGTTGAAATCGATCTCGATCAACCTCTCTCGGCGGATGATGAATGACTGAAACGAGGCGCAAACCTCTTTGCGTGCATGGCTGGAGCGTGTTCGCCCACCCCCTCTTTCTCGACAAACTGGAGGCACTCATCGATGAAGTCGAAGTGCTTCAGAAGAAGGATCCGGTCGGCTACGTAAAGAAAAATGCGGCAAAACGATTGAAGGCCGTCAGACGCTTGGCCTTCGACGTCATTGCCCAGGCGCCTGGCAACGCTGACCATCGAATGGGCGGCACACTGGGCGCGGAACACAAGCACTGGTTTCGTGCAAAGCTCTTCCAGCAATACCGCTTGTTTTATCGCTATCACGCCTCCAGCAAGATCATCGTGTTGGCGTGGGTGAACGATGACGACAGCAAACACGCTTACGAAAGCAGTGACGATGCCTACAGAGTGTTCCGTCGCATGCTGGGCAGCGGACACCCTCCTGATGACTGGGACCAACTGTTGCAGGAAGCGACCGCGGCAACAGCTCGATTCAACGCCACCCTCAAGCGCTGACACCTGCCCACCAATCCATCAACGGCGTCAACGCAAGAACCGGATCATTCCTCGCTCGGTTTAACCACCACCGTACAGGTCGTCCCCGCCGCGAGCAGGAATCCTTCCGGCACTTCATCGATATGGATCCGCACCGGCACCCGCTGCGCCAGGCGCACCCAGTTGAAGGTCGGGTTCACATCGGCGATCAGCTCACGACTCTGCGGGTTGTCGCGGTCGTAGATGCCCCGGGCGATGCTCTCCACATGCCCCTTGATCCGCTCGCCGCTCATCATCTGCAGCTCGGCCACATCGCCCACCTTCACATGGGGCAACTTGGTCTCCTCGAAAAAGCCGTACACCCAGAACGACTGCTCATCCACCACCGCCATCACCGCCTCGCCGGTGCGGGCGTAGTCGCCCTTGTGGATGTTCAGGTTGGTCACGTAGCCATCGACGGTGGCGACGATCTGCGTGCGCTTGAGGTTCAGCTCGGCGGCCGCCAGCCGGGCCTGGGCATGCTGGTAGTCGGCCAGTGCCGAGCTGGCGATGTTGCTGGCGTCGTCGCGGTTCTCCTTGGAGATCACCAGGTTGTCCAGATCGGCGCGGCGCCTGGCGTTGACCTTGCGCATTTCCCAGGTGGCCTTGCGCGAGGCCACCAGTGCCTTGGCCTGGTCCACCGCCAACTGGTAGTGCTCGGCATCGATGCGGATCAGCACATCGCCCTTCTTCACTCGCTGGTTGTCCTTGACCGGCACGTCCACCACATAGCCCGGCACATCGGCGGCGACGTTGATGATGTCGGCGCGCACCCGGCCGTCGCGGGTCCACGGCGTGGTCATGTAGTGCAGCCACAGCTGACGGCCGATCGCCACGGCAGCGACCAGCACCAGCAGGGTGGCGATCAGGCTGAAGAACTTTTTCATTGCAGGATTCTCACCAGTAGAGCGACAGCGCCAGGGCGCCGAACAGGCAGACGAACAGCGACAGGCGCAGCAGCGCCGGGTGCCAGAAGAAGCGATAGCCATCAACGCTTGCGATGAACCGGTCCAGCCCCCAGGCCAGGCCCAGGGCGAACAGGAACATCAAGGTCATGGTGGGCATGTACACGCCATGGAAGGCGATCTCACGGGGCATGGTGCAATCCTTTCGCCGGGGCCAGCGGCGACTGTGGGTCGAGCAGGGAGGAACGGATGAAGTGCAGGTAGCTCTGCGCCCGGCGCAGCACCGAGGTGTCAAAGTGCCGGGCGAAGGGTTCGTCGGTGGCCTGCACGCGGCTGATGGCGTGGTCCACCGCCACCAGCGCGCGCTCGTGGTTGCTGGCGCTGGGTTGCAGGAACAGCCGCGCCAGGGCCCGGCCCATCACGCGGATGGCCTGGCGCCAGGGCTGCGACTCGGCGTAGGCCGGGTGGATCGGCGCACGGGCCTGCTCCTTGCGCAGCTCGATGATCGCGTGGCCGATCTCCAGCACGGTGAACATCCAGCCCATCAGCTCGCTCTGCACCTGCGGCTTGCCGGCTGCCAGCCCATAGGCCTGGTGCAGCAGGTCGCGTGTGCGGCTCTCGAACGCCGAGCCCAACCCGCGCAGGCGCCCACCGATGGCGAACAGCACCTGCTCGCGCAGCTCCTGCTCCAGGCGGCTCCACAGCCAGCGGCTGTTGGGCGGCAGGATGATCGCCCCTGCCGCGGCGCAGACAAACATGCCGATGACCATGCCGATGTAGTCATTGATGAAGGTGTAGGGGTCGTAGACCGTCAGGTTGTTCGGCACCGAGCCGATGGCGAAGAACACCAGCAGGCCCAGGCCGTAACCGGCATAGGCCGGGCGCGAAGCGAGGAACGCGCCGAATACGAACACCGGCGCCAGTACCATGCACAGCAGCGGGAAACCGTCGATCCAGGGGAACACGAAGAACGTCTCGAAGAACCCGACGAAGGCGCCGATCGCCGTGCCGCAGGCCATCTGGAACGACATGCGCTTGGGGTTCGGCGAGGCCGCCGACAGGCCCACGGTGACGGTGGCGATCAGGGTCATCATGGCGCCGCTGGGCCAGTCGCTGAGCAGCCAGTAGCTGCCCAGCAACAGCAGCACTGCCGAGGCGCGCACGCCGGCAGCCAACGATACCAGCCAGCTGGTCTGGGCCACGTAGGGCTCGTCCCACTGTTCGCGCTCGTGCTTGTGCACGGCCAGCGAGGCATGGGTCTCGGCGTAGCTGTACATCTCATCGACGAAGCGGTAGAGCAGCTCGAAGGCGGTGTGGAAATCGAGCAGGTCTGACTCACTCGGGCTGGTCTCCAGGTACTCGGCGCGCAAGCCGCGCACCTGGGCCTGCAGGCCTTCCTTGTAGGTGCCCAGTTCAAGGGCCAGGCGCAGCGCGTCGGCATCGGTCAGTGCCCGACCGACATAGGGCTGCAGCAGCTCGGCCAGGGTGTCCAGGCCGGGCTCGATGGCGCTGACGATCTGCAACGGGCCACGGGCGCGCAGGCGTTCGAGCAACCGGTGCAGGGCGTTGAAGCGCGTGGTGATGGCCATGAACTCACTGTTCATCCGCACCAGGCGGCCGGAGCGCCGGCGCATGTGCGGGTCCTCAAAGGCGGTGACGTTGCGCAGGCTCTCCAGGCCCACCGCCTCGGCGACAAAGCGCACGTTGCTGGTCTCGAAGCGGTCGCGCTGGCTGTCGCCGCGCAGGGCCTCGACCACCACCCCGGCGAACACGCCGAAACGCTGGTACAGGGCGTTGCGCATGGCGGCACTGGCCGACTGCGGCAGGATCGCGGCACTGACGAAGGTCGAGACGAGAATCCCCAGGGCGATCTCCAGCACCCGCCACACTGCTGCCATGAACGCCTGGTCAGGGTGTTGCAGCACCGGCAGGCCGATCATCGCCGCCGTGTAACCGGCCAGCACGAAACCATAGGCGCGGAAGGTGCGGTAGCGCATGGCGCCCGCCGAGCACAGGCCGACCCACAGCGCCAGGCTGGGCAGGAACAGCTCGGTGTTCTGCGGAAAGATTGCCATCAACGCGACCATCATCGCCGAGCCGGCCAGGGTGCCGAGCACCCGGTAGAAGCTCTTGGCGAACACATGGCCGCTCTGCGGCTGCATGACGATGAACACGGTGATCATCGCCGTGCGCGGCTGCGGCAGTTCCAGGCGCATGGCCAGCCACAGGGTGATGAACGCGGCGGCCAGCACCTTGAAGATGTAGACCCAGGTGACCCCGTCGGTGCGCGCCCAGGCGAAGAACCCCCGGCGCCATTCCAGGCTCCGCAGCCAGCGCAGGGGCAAGCTCGATGTGCTCATTCGGCGTGGTCCGGCTGGTCGAAGATGGCCAGGGTGGCCGGCGTTTTCGGGGCGGCCTGGCGCTCTTGCTCAGGGACATCCTTGCCCGCCTCCAGGCCGCCGCCCAGGGCGGTGACCAGCTCGGCGTGGGCGGTCAGGCGCGCGGCCTGTACCTGCTGCTGCACCTGCTGCTGGCGGAACAGCAGGGTCTGGGCGTTGAGCACGTTGAGGTAATCGGTCAGGCCACGCTGGAAGGCGACGGTGGCGATGTCGTAGGTCTTCTGCGCGGCGGCCACGGATTCGGCGGCGAAATGCGCCTGCTCCTTCATCGACTCGCGGCGGATCAGCTGGTCTGAAATGTTTTTCAGCGCGCCGATCACCGTCTGGTTGTAGCGTGCCACGGCCACGTCATAGCCGGCCGAGGCCACGCCCAGCTGCGAGCGCAGGCGGCCGCCATCGAAGATCGGCAGGCTGATGGCCGGCCCCACGTTGTAGTTGAACTTGCGCCCGGTGAGGAACTCCAGCGGGCCGCCGCCGGTGGCCATGAAGCCAAGGCCGCCGACCAGGTCGACGTTGGGGAAGAAACCGGCGTGGGCCACGTCGATGCCACGGGCCTGGGCCGCCACCTGCCAGCGGCTGGCAACCACGTCCGGGCGCTGGCCGACCAGTTCGGCGGGCAGGTTCGACGGCAGTTTCAGCGGCGCGCCGAGGGTCAGGGTCGGGCGTTGCAGCTGTGCGCCCTCCCCTGGCCCCTTGCCGGCCAGGGCGGCCAGCTGGTTACGAGTCAGGGCGATTTCTTCGTTGAGGCTGTCGATCTGGCGGTGGGTTTCCGGCAGCGGCGCCTCGGCCTGGCTGACCTCGAAATGGGTGCCGATGCCGCCGTCCAGGCGGCGCTTGGCCAGGCCGACGATCTGCTCCTGCTGGGCAAGCTCGGCCTGGACGATATCGCGCCGGGCGTAATGCAGGCTGAGCTGGATATAGGCGCGCACCACGTTGTTCTCCAGTTCCAGCTGGGCCTGGCGCGCCTCGGCGACGCTCACGTGCGCCTGGTCCACGGCCTGCTCGCTGGCATTGCGCTCGCGGCCCCACAGGTCCAGGGCGTAGCTGAAGCCGATGGCGGCGTTGTTGTCCCAGGTGTTGGCGCCGGACAACGCGCCCGGGCCGTAGAACTGATCCTCGGGCCAGTTGTGACGCTTGAGCGTGGCGTTGCCATTGGCCTGCAGTTTTTCCGCCGACTCGACCACGCCGGCCATCGCCTTGGCTTCCCGCACCCGGGCGGCGGCCATGGCCATGCTCGGGCTGCCGGCCAGGGCCTGGGTGATCCAGGCGTCGAGCTGCGGGTCGCCATAGACGCGCCACCATTGCTGGGCCGGCCAGTGGGCGTCGCGCGCGGCCTCGCGGATCGCGGCGTCGGTGGTCAGTTGGTTGGCTTGGAGGGTCTTGCTTTGCGGGGCGATGCCCCAGGTTCCGATACAGCCGCTCAAGGTGAGACAAAGGGCACAGGCACTGAACGCATGGAGCGCTCTGATGTGGCGACGCGGCACAGCTGCGATTTCCCGAGGAAGAGGTGGAGGGGCCGGGCAATTCTAGGGGCCGCCCGCACTGGCGATAAGCGCATAATCCTGCGAATCTTTGTTACCAAAACAGCGATAATCCGGCTTTAGTCGGAGGCGAAACTCCGTTACTTCATGTCACAATTTTGTCCTCTAAACCGAGAGTGACCCATGGACACCTTGCAAAACATGCGTGCTTTCAGTTGCGTGGCCCAGCTCGGCAGCTTCACCGCTGCCGCGGCGCAACTGGATACGACCACCGCGAACGTGTCGCGGGCGGTCTCCAACCTGGAAGCCCATCTGCAAACCCGCCTGCTCAACCGCACCACCCGGCGCATCGCGCTGACCGAGGCCGGCAAGCGCTACCTGATGCGCTGCGAACAGATTCTTACCTATGTGGAAGAAGCCGAGGCCGAGGCCAGCGACGCCCACGCCCGCCCCGCCGGGCAGTTGAAGGTGCATTCGATGACCGGCGTCGGCCAGCACTTCGTGGTCGATGCCATCGCCCGCTACCGCGAGTCGCACCCGGACGTGACCTTCGACCTGACCATGGCCAACCGCGTGCCCGACCTGCTGGACGAGGGCTACGACGTGTCCATCGTGCTGGCCAGCGAGCTGCCGGACTCGGGCTTCGTCTCGCAACGCCTGGGCATCACCTACAGCATCGTCTGCGCCTCGCCCGAGTACGTGGCCCGCCACGGCAGCGCGCACAAGCCGGCCGACCTGCTCAAGCATGCCTGCCTGCGCATGGTCAGCCCGGTAATACCGCTGGAGAAGTGGCTGTTCGACGGGCCGGAAGGCCAGGAGATGGTCAACATCACCACCTCGCCGTTCCAGGTCAACTCCGCGGACGCTATGAAGACTGCGATCCGCAGCGGCATGGGCGTAGGCGTGCTGCCGATCTACTCGGCCATCGACGGCCTGCGCGACGGCAGCCTGGTGCGGATCATGCCGGAGTATCGCCTGCAGGAGCTGAACCTGTACGCGATCTACCCGTCGCGCCAGTACCTGGATGCCAAGATCAAGACCTGGGTCGAGTACCTGCGCAATTCGCTGCCGGAGATTCTTGCCGCCCATGAGGCCGACCTGAAGACTCATGAGCTGCTGATCGCCAACTGAAAAAAGCGGCTGCATTGGGGGTGGGGACAATGGTAGGTTGCTAACCATCGATTCCAGTGTCTGGCAGACAGGGCCATGGGAGGGCTGCGCCCTCCATCGCGGCACAAGGCCGCTCCTACAGGGTTACCCGGCACTTGTAGGAGCGGCCTTGCGCCGCGAAAGGGCCGCACAGCGGCCCCGCTCTTCTGCCCGAGTCCACCCCACGCCTTGCAGAGAAGCAGCACGATGAAAAAGACCGTCCTGGCCTTCAGCCGCATCACGCCAGCCATGGCCGAACGCCTGCAACAAGACTTCAACGTGATCGTGCCGAACCCGAAACTCGGCGACATCAGCGCCCAGTTCAACGAAGCCCTGCCCGAGGCCCACGGCCTGATCGGCGTCGGCCGCAAGCTCGGCCGGGCGCAGCTCGAAGGCGCGGGCAAGCTGGAGGTGGTGTCCAGCGTCTCGGTCGGCTACGACAACTACGACCTGGACTACTTCAACGAACGCGGCATCGCCCTGACCAACACCCCCGACGTGCTCACCGAAAGCACCGCCGACCTGGGCTTCGCCCTGATCATGGGCTGTGCCCGGCGCACCGCCGAGCTGGATGCCTGGACCAAGGCCGGCCACTGGCAGGCCACCGTCGGCCCGGCGCAGTTCGGCTGCGATGTGCACGGCAAGAAGCTGGGCATCGTCGGCATGGGCAACATCGGCGCGGCCATCGCCCGTCGTGGCCGCTTCGGTTTCAACATGCAAGTGCTGTACACCGGCAACAGCCGCAAGACCGCGCTGGAACAGGAACTGGGCGCGCAGTTCCGCAGCCTGGACGCCCTGCTGGGCGAAGCCGATTTCGTCTGCCTGGTGGTGCCGCTGTCCGAGGCCACCCGCAAGCTGATTGGCGCCCGCGAACTGCAGTTGATGAAGCCCAGCGCATTTCTGGTCAATATCGCCCGGGGGCCGGTGGTGGACGAAGCGGCGCTGGTCGAGGCGCTGCAGAACGGCACGATCCGCGGCGCCGGGCTGGATGTTTACGAGAAAGAGCCGCTCGCCGACTCGCCGCTGTTCAAACTGCCCAACGCCCTGACCCTGCCGCACATCGGCTCGGCCACCGCCGAGACCCGCGAGGCCATGGCCAACCGTGCGCTGGACAACCTGCGGGCGGCGTTGCTGGGTGAGCGGCCGCGAGATCTGGTGAATCCGCAGGTGTGGAAACACTGAAAGGTTGCTGCCAACCGTTCTGCCTCTTCGCGGGTAAACCCGCTCCCACAGGGACTGTGCAAGCCGTGTGGGAGCGGGTTTACCCGCGAAGAAAACAGTGAAGATTAGCGCCCTACTTGGCCATGGCCGTCATTATGACCGGCCTGGATTTCGGCTTGCGAAACACCAGCACATTCCCCGCCATCACCGCCACCAGGCCCAGCAATGCCGGCGCCGTCCATTGGTAGCCCTCGGCGAATGCCGACACATTCAACGCCACCAGCGGGAACAGTACCGTGCAATAGGCTGCCCGCTCCGGCCCCATGCGTCCGACCAGGGTCAGGTAGGCGGTAAAGGCGATCACCGAACCCGGGATCACCAGGTACAACAGCGAGCCGATGTAGCGGGCGCTCCACTCCATGTCGAAGGGGATGCCCTTTGCCAGGCAGTACACCGCCAGCATCGAGGCGCCATAGAGCATGCCCCAGGCATTGGTGGTCATCGGCTTGAGCCCGGCCTTCTGCTGCACGCTGGAGAGCATGTTGCCGGCCGAGAAGCACAGCGTGCCGAGCAGGCCCAGCCCCAGGCCGTACAAGGTCTCGCGGCTGGCGGCGTGGTGCGAGAGTTCCGGCCAGAACAGCAGGCCCAGGCCGAGCAGACCCAGGGCGCCGCCACCGAGCACATTGGCGGCGATCTTCTGGCCGAAGAAGATCCGTGCATTGATGGCATTCCACAAGGTGGCGGTGGAGAACACCACGGCGATCAGGCCGCTGGCGACCCACTGGCTGGCAGTGAGGAAGCACATGAAGTTGACGCAGAACAGGCACAACCCCTGGGCCAGGCACACCAGGTGGCCACGTCGGTTCATCGGTTGCAGACGGCGGGTGAGCAGCAGGAAGGCGAACAGGATGAGCCCGGCCAGGGCGAAGCGGTAGACGATCGACACCGGGATGGCGACCTCGCCCAACTGCCATTTCAAGGCAATCCAGGTGGTGCCCCAGATCAGGACGGTGAGCAGGTAGAGCGACAGGTTCATGATGGACTCCCTCGACAGGTATCAGGCCTATCGCGGGGCAAGCCCGCTCCCACAGGGCGTATGCGACCTCGATGGGAGCGGGCTTGCCCCGCGATGAAAACCCCATGAGCCCAGTTTCTTGCGCCATTGCTGTTCGGCGCTTGCATAAACTTGCGCTTTTCCTCCCCGGGTAGCTGCCATCCCGGTGCCGGCGCAGTACGATGGCCAGCAGAGGAACCGCCCATGCCCCCACTCGATCACCTGCAGGTCTTCAACGTCCTGAACGCCTCGCCCCACGCCAGGCTGGAGCTGAGCGCGCAACTGGGCGACGGGCTGGCGGCGGCCTTGTGGAGCAACCGCGACGATGCCCGCGACTACCAGGCGCCCAGCCATCACACGCTGTCGTGCTACATCGCCGACGGCACCGGCACCTTCCGTCGCCAGCGCCCTGGCGATCGCGGCGCACCGGACAAACTGTGCGTGATGCCCGCCGGCCACGAGTCGAACTGGGTGATCAACGGCTCGATCCGCCTGGCCCACCTGTATATCAGCGAGGAACAGTTCGCCCTTGGCTGCACCCGCCTGCTGGACCGCGAGCCGCGGGAGATGCAATTGCGCGAAGCGACCTTCCTCGACGATCCGCAGCAGGCCCGGCGCTTTCGCGAGCTGATCGGGCTGGACTGGGCCGAGCCCGGCGAGCGGCTGCTGGCCAGCAGCCTGGCCCACGACATCATCGACCATGCCGTGCTCAACCAGGTCGGCCTGCGCCAGGGGCTCAAGCTCAAGGGCGGGCTGGCACCGCACCAGCGTCGACAACTGGTGGACTTCATCGAGGCCAACCTCGACCAGCCATTGACGTTGGGGGAGCTGGCGCTGCGCTGCAACCTGTCCGAGTACCACTTTGCGCGGATGTTCCGGGCGAGCTTAGGACTGCCGCCGCATCAGTACCTGCTGGCCCGGCGGCTGCAGCGGGCGTGTCGGTTGCTGCGCATGGGTATGTTGCCTTTGGGCGAGGTGGCGTTGTTGTGCGGATTTGCCAGTGCCAGCCATTTCAGCAACCGGTTCAGGCAGGCGCTGGGGGCGACGCCGGGGGCGTATCGGGCGGCGTTCGCCGGTTGAATCCTGGGGCCGCTTTGCGGCCCTTTCGCGGCACGAGGCCGCTCCTACAGGAGACCGCGTTACCCTGTAGGAGCGGCCTCGTGCCGTGAAAGGACCGCAACGCGGTCCCGGCGATCTAGAACTCCAAGGTACTCGACAAGCTCACCTGCCGCGCATCCCCCACCGCGACGAAATACCGGTTCACCGCCGAGCTGTAATACACCTTGTCGAACAGGTTCTTCACGTTCAGCTGCAGCCGCACCTTGTGCTCGTCCAACTTCGTTTCATAGCTGGCAAAGGCATCCGCCACCGTGTACGCCGGCAGGTCGAAATCATTGGTGGCGTTCCCCGCACGCTCCCCCACATAACGCGCACCAGCCCCCAGTCTCAGGCGATCGCCGCCGAACAGGCTGCCATAGTCATACACCGCCGACAGCGAACCACTGTGCCGGGCGACATTCTGCAGGCGATTGCCCTTGAGCTGCGGGTCCTTGGTCACCTCGGCGTCGGTGAAGGCGTAGGCGCCGATCAGGCTCCAGCGCTCGCTGAGCTGGCCGGTCAGGTCCAGCTCGACGCCCCGTGAGCGCACTTCGCCCGCGTTGCTGTAGAGAATGGTGCCCGGCTGGGTGTCGCCATCGGCCACCAGCACGTTGCGCTTGGTGATGTCGAACAACGCCAGGGTACCGGTCACCTCCCCCGGCACATCGAGCTTGGCCCCGATTTCCCAGGACTTGCCCTCCTCCGGCGCTATACCTGAGTCCAGGGTCAGGGTGCGGCCACCGCCGATGCTCAGCGGGGCGATGGTCGAGTTGGGCTTGAACGACTCGCTGTAGCTGGCATACAACGACAGCTGGTCATCGACCTTGTACACCACGCCCGCATGGGGCACCCAGGTCTGGTCGCTGGTGTCGGTATTGACGTTGAACGGCCGGCCGCGCCCGGCGTACTGGTCGTACTGCTGAAAGCGCCCGCCGGCCACCAGAATCCAGTGCTCGTCCAGGTGCCAGGCGTCCTGCAGGAACAGCGAATCGGTGCGCAGCTTGTCGGTCTGGTCGCTGTCGCTGGCGCGCACGCTGGTGCCTTCCACTTCGCGGCCATAGACCGGGTTCAGGTAGCTGAAGGTCGAGCGGCTATTCTGGCGGATCAGGTCGGCGCGGTAGACCTTGCGGTCTTCGTGGTCGACACCGACCACCAGGTCGTGGCGCATGCCCGCCAGCTCAACGCTGCCGTTGAGGCTGAGGGTGGCGAACTGGTCGCGGCTCAGGGCGCCCTGGGTGCCGTCGATGCTGCGTGACAGCGTGCCCTTGCTTTCATCCACGCCGGTCACGCGAACCTGGCTGGCGTCGTAGGTCTCGCGGTTGAAGCTGTAGCCGAAGTGCAGTTTCCAGTCATCGGCCAGGCGATGGTCGACCTCCAGGCGGTACAGGTCGGACCGGCCCTCCATGTCGTTGAACCGCTCGTCGAGGCGACGGGTGACGGGAATGTTCAACGGGTGGCCGTCGCTGCCAAAGGCGGTGCCACGGTCGAACGGGTAGAGAAACTCGCGGTGCTCATAGGCCAGCACCACCTGGGTGTCCTCGCCGTACCAGGCCAGCGACGGCGCCACTAGCGACTCGCGGTGCACGCCGTAGTTGCGCCAGTAGTCCTCGTCCTCGTGATCGACGATCAAGCGGTAGGCCAGGTTGCTGTCGCCCAGCGCCCCGGTGCTGTCCAGGCCGCCGCCGCTGCCGTTCTTGCCGCTGCCGTAGGTCGAGCCACGCAGGGTCAGGGCGTTGTACTGCTGCAGTTGCGGGCGCTTGCTGACCACGTTGATCACCCCGCCCGGGTCCTGGATGCCATACAGCAGCGAGGCCGGCCCCTTGAGCACCTCGACCCGCTCGGTGCTGGCGTTGAGGGCGCGGCCCTGCACGATCGGCATGCCGTCACGCATGATCGAGCCGTCGCGGTTGTCGCCGAAGCCGCGCTTCATCACGGTGTCGGCGGTACCGCCGAAGTTGTTGCCCTGAGTGATGCCGCTGACGTTGTACAGGGCATCGTCCAGGTTGCGCGGTGCCTGGTCGCGGATCACCTGGGCCGGGACCACGTTGACGGCCTGGGGGATGTCCAGCGTCGCGCCCTGGCCACGCATGATCGAGGCGCTGGCCGGCGGCTGGTAGCTGTAGTCGTCCAGCTGCGAGTTGATGGTGGTGGCCTGCAGGTTCAGCGCGCCGGAGCTGTCGACCGGCTCCAGGGTCAGGGTGCGGGCGTCGAGGCGGCGCCAGGCCAGGCCCGAGTTGCCGAGCAACTGCTGCAGCGCCTGGTCGGCGTCGAAGGTGCCGTTCAGCGCCGGGGCCTGCACATCCGGCAGGACCAGGGTGTAGACCACGCTCTGCCCGGTGGCGCGGCTGAAGGCGTTGAGTGCCTGGGCCAGCGGCTGGCTTGGCTGGGCAAAGCTGTAGACCTGGCTCTGCTGCGCGGCCAGGGCCTGGGGCGCGATGGCGATAGCGGGCAGGGAGCAGAGGCCGAACCAGAGCGGGACGCAACGCGGGGTGAACTTCATGGACGCGGACCTGTGAGAGGGATGATCGTTTGCGAATGAATCGCACTTCCACTCACTACACGGATGCCGTGGGGGGATACCTCATCACCTGATCGAAAAATTTTTGCTGCACCGACGTCTTCGCGGGGCAAGCCCGCTCCTACAGGGACCGCGCAACCCCCGCGATGGCGTCGGCTCAGGTCAACGCAAGACGGTCAGCCGCCCCAGCAGCGTCTGCCGCGAGAAACCCATCACCTTGCCCAGCGAATCCAGCGCGGACAGTGGTTCCGCCACCGGGAAACTGCCACTGACCCTGCGCTGCCCCAGCTCACCGTCAAGCAACAGGATTCGCCCAGGGTAGTAACGCCCAAGGTCCTCGACCACCTGCGCCAACGGCACCTGATAATAGTTCAGCCAGCCCTGGCGCCAAGCCAGGCGGCTGTCACTGTCTACCGCCTCGATCCCACCGGGCACACCGTCGGCATAGGCCAGTTGCTGGTTGGCGGTCAGCTCGCGGGCCGCCTGCCCTTCGGCCGCCGTCACCGCCACGCGGCCGCTGCGCACGGTGACCTGGGCGCCATCGCCCTGCCCGCGCACCTCGAACTGGGTCCCCAGCACCCGCACTTCACCGCCCTGGGCATCCACCAGGAACGGCTCGCCGGTATGGGTCACCTCGAAGAATGCGGCGCCGCGCAACAACCGCACGCGCCGCTCGCCCTGGGCGAAATCCACCGCCACGGCTGTGCCGGCGTCCAGGGTCAGCCGCGAATGATCGGCCAGGGTCACCTGCCGCACCTGCGCGCCGCTGGTGTAGTCGGCACGCAGGTCCTGCAGCCAGAACTGCGGCTGCCAGCCCGCCGCGCATCCCAGCGCCAGCACAAGACACGCCGCCACCGCCAGGCCGCACCACGGCCGCTTGCGCGCGGGTCGGCGCATGGCGTCCAGATACTGTTGCAGGCCCTCTCGCTCCTCGGCCGCCAGCCGCGCCGCCGGTGCTTCGCTCAGGCGCCACAGCGCCTGGGCCTCGGCATAGGCCTGGCGATGGGCCGGGCTCTCCAGCAACCAACGCTTGAACGCCGCGCCCTCGGCCTGCGCCGGCTGCTGCTGGATGCGCCCCAGCCAGCGCAGGGCGGCCTGGGACTGGGCGGCAGTGATCGGCTGTTCAAGACTCATCGACGGGCGCTCCCTGGCCGGCGCAGTGGGGACGCGGGTTCGGCGACGCTCGCCTTGCACGCTTCGAGGGCGCGCATCATATGCTTTTCCACCGTGCTCTGGGACAACTGCATGGCCTTGGCGATCTCACCGTAGGTGCAGCCATGGATGCGGTTGAGCAGGAAGATCTGCCGCGTGCGCTCGGGCAACGCCCGCAGGGCCGTCTCGATACGCTGCAAGTCGTGATCAATCTCCAGGGCCTGCTCAGGGGCCTGGCTGCCCTGCGCCTCGTCGGGGTCGTGCAGGCCTTCGGCGGCCCGGTCGCGGCTGCCTTCGCTGCGCAGATAATCGATGGCCAGGTTGCTGGCGCTGCGCAGCAGGTAGGTGTCGAGCGCCTCGACCTTCACCTCGGGGCGCCGCCAGAAACGCAGGAACAGGTCCTGGACCAGGTCCGACGCCGTGGCGCGGCAGCCGACACGCCGGCTGACCAGCGCCTCCATGCGTGCGCGCTGGGCCAGGAACACCTGGAGAAAGCGCGCCCGACCGCCGCCAGCCTCGGAGTCGCTCAAGGGCCTAGACCGCCAGCACGGCCAGCAGCGGTCCGAGCACCAGGCTGGCGAGCGCCGCGCCGAGCAGCAGGCGCGGCTGGTAAGGCAGGCCGAACACCCACAGCGTCACCCCGGCCATCAGCACGGCGATCCACTCCACCAGGCCCAGGCCCCAGCCGCGCCCGTGCACGGCGAGGATCAACGACAGCAACAACAACGCCCAGCCCCCGACCTTCAGGGCTCGCAGTTGCCGGCTCGTAGGCTTGCGCCCGAGCAGGTCGTTGAAGTGCTTTTCCATGGCCAGGCACAGGCTGGCGAAACCGGCGAAGCCCATCAGCGCGACACCCAGCATCAGCTCGCCTCCACGGTCTTGGCGGCGCGTGGCGCACGCTTGGCGACCGGCTTGGGCGCACGCAACATCTTGCCGGCGGCCCAGGCCAGGAACAGGCCGGTGGCCAGCGCCGTCAGGTCGAAACCTGCCATCGCCCAGTCACCCGCGGCGATGGAATGATCAAGCCCCTTGTCGGTGGTCAGCGCGTTGAGCACCGGCAGCACGGCGAACGCCAGCGCCCCCAGGGTCAGTTGCTCGCCCCAGGCACGGCGCCCGCTGCGCAGCATGGCGTGGAGCAATGACGCACCCCAGGCCAGGAAGAAGGCGTTTATCTCCCAGTCGGCCCGCCCGTCCATGGCCGGCGGCAGCAGGCGATTGGCCCAGAAGAACGCCGCCACGCCCAGCAACAGGCCGCTCATGCTGGCGATGTTCAGCGCTTCGACCAGGCGCAGCTCGCCAGGCATGCGCTCGCTCTTGGCATGCTTGAGCTGTCGCTTGCCCAGCCACATCACCAGCCCCGTGCCGATCACCGCCGTGCCGGCCACGCCGAAGACGAAGTACAGCCAGCGCAGCCAGGGCCCGGCGAAATTGCCCATGTGCAGGCCGACGAAGGTGAAGGAGGTGGTCATCGCCGCGCTTTCCGGCGCGCCACGTCGCAGCAGTTCGCCACTGACGCCATCGAAGGTCCAGATGGCGCTGCGCTGGTAGGCGACGCTGTCGGCCGAGGCGCGGGTGAAGGTGACCCGGGCGTTGCGGTCGCCGGGATTGTGCACCTGGATGTAGCCCATGCGTGCACCCGGCGCCTGTTCCTGGACCTTGGCGTACAGTTCGGTCAGTGGTGCCAACGGCGCGGCCTGAGCCGCCGTCTTGGGTACTTCGTCGCGGCCGAACACATCGTTGAAATAGCCGCTGCTGTCGCCGTAGCTGGCCAGGATGCTGGCCGGCATGACCATGTACATGAAGATCACCAGGCTGCTGTAGCTGATCATCAGGTGGAACGGCAGCACCAGCACGCCGATGGCGTTGTGGCCATCGAGCCAGGAACGCTGGCCCTTGCCCGGGCGGAAGGTGAAGAACTCCTTGAAGATCTTCTTGTGGGTGATGATCCCGGTGACCAGCCCGAGCAGCATGATGAAGGCGCAGAAGGTCGACAGCCAGCGGCCCCAGGGGTGGGGCATCTGCAGCTGGAAGTGGAAGCGGTAGAAGAACTCGCCGCCACGGCTGTCACGGGCCTCGACCGCCTCGCCGGAGCGGGCGTCGAGTTCCTTGTCGGTGAAACCGCGGCGCCCGCCGCCGTTCGGGTCGCGCCAGCTGACGCTCAGCGCCGCCTCGCGCTCGCTGGGCAGGCGGATGAACCAGGTGCTGGCGTGGCCGGCATTGGATTCCAGGTAACGCTGGGCCAGCCCGAGGCTGCTCACCGGGTCAAGCGGATGGCTCTGCACCTCGGGCTGGGTCCAGTGGCTGATTTCTTCCTTGAAGTACGACAGCGTCCCGGTAAGGAAGATGGCGAACAGCAGCCAGCCGAAGATCAGGCCGGTCCAGGTATGCAGCCAGGCCATGGCCTGGCGGAAGCCTTCTTTCATGGCAGGTTCATCCAGTAGGCCAGCGCGTTGATCAGCCCCAGGGCCAGGCTTGGCAGCAGCACGCCCAACCAGGCGCGCCAGGCACTGCGGCAGGCGAAGCACCAGATGAAGGCGATCAGGTAGAAGACGAACGACAGCATCATCCCGGTCATCGTCGCGTCGGCCTGGGTCATCGGCGCGAGCAGGGTTATGCAGACACTGGCCATCGACGCCAGCAGGTAACCGCCCAGCAACGCGGCCAGGCTGCGTGAGGTCACGGCCAGGCGGTAGCTCAGGGGAAGGCCGGCGGCTTTGCTCTTCATGGCGAGGGTCCGGGAATTGGGGTTGCAATACTAATGATTTCAATTCTCATAAGCAAAGCATGCCGGCGCCAGCGGTAGGCATGCCTTGCGTCGGCAGCGATTGCCGAACACCGGTGGCATGAATACAATGCGAACAATTCTTACTTCCAGTTGCGCTTTGCGGCGCCGGAGTCGTATCGGTGTCCAGTGCCCTCTCTTCCACCGTCGAAGGCCTTTACCACGCCCATCACAGTTGGCTGACCGGCTGGCTGCGACGACGCCTGGGCTGCCCGCAGAGTGCCGCCGACCTGGCCCAGGACACCTACCTGCGCCTGCTCCAGGCCCGCGAGGCACCGCAGCTGATCGAACCCCGTGCCTTCCTCACCACCGTGGCCAAGCGCGTGCTGTGCAATCACTTCCGCCGCCAGGAGCTGGAGCGCGCCTACCTCGAGGCCCTGGCCCAGTTACCCGAGCAGGTGGTCCCCAGCGAGGAAGACAAAGCCATCATCCTCGACACCCTGCTCGAACTCGACCGCCTGCTCGATAGCCTGCCACCGCTGGTCAAGCGTGCCTTCCTGCTGGCCCAGGTCGATGGCCTGGGCCAGGGGGATATCGCCCGCGAGCTGGGCATTTCCCTGGCGACGGTCAAGCGCTACCTGCACAAGGCAGCCTTGCGCTGCTATTTCGCCTTGTGAATCCTGCCTTTCGAGGTTTTTGCGATTTTTTGGATATGAACGCTCCAATTCAAGATTGCCGGGGTCGCTTTGCGACCCTTTCGCGGCACAAGGCCGCTCCTACAGGGGGCGCGGTCACCTGTAGGAGCGGCCTTGCGCCGCGAAAGGGCCGCACAGCGGCCCCGGCAAATCCAAACCGGACGCCAATTTTCAACACTTTGGAAGGGCTGCCCCTGTGAACGCTGCCTTTTCCTCGCAGATCGCCGAACAGGCGGTACACTGGCTGATCGAGTCGCAGAGCGACGACTTCGACCAGCACCAGGCCCTGGAGCGCTGGCTGCAGGCCGACAGCGAACATCAGCGGGCCTGGGCCCATATCCAGCAGGTCAACCAGCGCCTGCGCGGCGTCGCCGCCCCGGTGGTCCACGCCACCCTGCAGGCACCGCCGTCGCCGGCCCGGCGCCGTGCCCTCAAGGCGCTGCTGCTGGCGGGAGTGGCCAGTGCCGCCGGGCTCGGCCTGCAACAACACAATCCACTACCCGGGCTGATGGCCGACTACCGCAGCCCGGTCGGCCAGCGCCGCCGCCTGACCCTCGACGACGGCAGCCAGTTGCACCTGAACACCCGCAGCGCCGCCGACGTGCGCTTCGACGGCCGGCAGCGCCTGGTGCGCTTGCAGGAAGGCGAGCTGCTGCTCGAGGTGATCAACGATCCACGGCCACTGCGCCTGGCCACGGCCCAGGGCGAGCTGCATCTGCACAGCGGACGCTTCGACGTCCGTCAGTTCGATGGTTTCAGCCTGGTATCGGTGTTCAGCGGCAGCGCCAGCGTGGCCGGCACACCGCTGCTGGCCGGGCATCAGGCACGTTTCGCGCAAGGCGGCTGGCAGGCAATCGCACCGCTGGACCCTAACCGGGCGGCCTGGGTGGAGGGCATGCTGGTGGTGTCGCAGATGCGCCTGGGTGACTTTCTCGCCGAGCTGTCGCGGTATCGACTCGGGCAGTTGGGATGCAGCGAGCGGGTGGCCGATCTACGGATTTCCGGATCGTATCCGCTGGCAGACAGTGAGCAGATCCTGGAGATGCTGGAAGTGACACTGCCGGTAAAGGTGCGGCGGTTCACCCGGTACTGGGTGTCGCTCGAGGCTGCGTCAACGGGTTGAGAGGCAAGCAACCGACATGGCCATCGCGGGGCAAGCCCGCTCCCACGATTATCGGCTCCAACCCAAAATTATTTCAAATCAGTTGAGCCATTTTCCAAACCTCGCGTGACAGAGAAGACAGAACCCCTTGTCACAGGACCTCCGTCACATGCCCCTGCGCCTCAGCCCCCTAGCCTACGCCCTGATCCTCGCCGCCCCGCTCGCCCTGGCTGGAGAGCCCCGCGCCTACCACATCGCGCCCGGCACACTGGAACAGGCCCTGAACCAGTTCGGTCGCGAAAGCGGCGCGCTGATCTCGTTCAGCCCGGGCCTGACCCAGGGCCTGAGCAGCCCGGGCCTGGAGGGCCAGTACGAGGTCGGCCAGGGGCTCGATGCCCTGCTGCGCGACAGCGGCCTGCAGGCGCGCCAGGAGACCGACAACGCCTACAGCCTGCAACCGCTGCCGGCCATGGGCGGCAACGCCCCGGTCGAGCTGGGCGCCTCGACCGTGGTCGGCGACTGGCTGGCCGAGGCTCGCCAGGACAACGTCTTCGAACATGCCGGCGCCCGCGACGTGGTGCGCCGTGAGGAGTTCGAACGCAGCGGTGCCAGCAGCGCCCGCGAAGTGCTCAACCGCATCCCCGGCGTTAACGCCCCGGAAAACAACGGCACCGGTAGCCATGACCTGGCGCTGAACTTCGGCATCCGTGGCCTGAACCCGCGCCTGGCCTCGCGCTCCACCGTGCTGATGGACGGCATCCCCGTGCCCTTCGCCCCCTACGGCCAGCCGCAGCTGTCGCTGGCACCGATCAGCCTGGGCAACATGGACGCCGTAGACGTGGTGCGCGGCGGCGGCGCGGTGCGCTACGGGCCGCAGAACGTCGGCGGCATCGTCAACTTCGTCACCCGCGCCATCCCTGAAGAAGCCACCTTCAAGGCGGCGATGCAGAACCAGATCAGCCCCTCGTCCAGCCAGGATGGCCTGAAGAACAGCGCCAACCTGCTGATCGGCGGCACCAATGCCAACGGCCTGGGCGGCGCCCTGCTCTACTCCGGCACCCGCGGCAGCGACTGGCGCGAACACAGCGACACGCAGATCGACGACCTGATGCTCAAGGGCAAGCTGCAACTGGATGAAGCCAACAGCCTGCACGCCATGGCCCAGTACTACGAGGGTGAAGCCGAGATGCCCGGCGGCCTGAGCACTGCCGACTTCGACGCCGACCCGTACCAGTCGACCCGCCTGAAGGACAAGTTCTGGGGCCGCCGCACGCTGTTCAACCTGGGCTACGACTACAAGCAGGACGACCGCCAGTTCAGCGTCAACAGCTTCTTCACCAAGACCCTGCGCAGCGGCTACCTCGACCAGGGCAGCTTCGTCTCGCTGTCGCCACGCGAGTACTGGGTGCGCGGCATCGAGACCCGCTTCTCGCAGGGCGTGGCCCTGGGCGACAGCTGGCACGAGCTGGGTATCGGCTACCGCTACGTCAACGAGGCCGGGCATGAACTGCGCTACCGCGAGCCGGTCAACGGCGCCCTGCCGACCACCGCCAGCCGCAACGACCGTGACACCCGCGGCAGCACCGAAGCCCACGCCATCTACCTGGACGACCGCATCGACATCGGCCGCTGGACCATCACCCCGGGCATCCGCTACGAGATGATCGACTCCGAGCAGAGCAACAAGCTCAATGGCCAGCAGTACCAGGGCAGCTACAACACCGCCCTGCCGGCACTGAACGTGATGTACCACCTCACTGACAACTGGAACCTCTACGCCAACACCGAAGGCTCGTTCGGCAGCGTGCAGTACAGCCAAATGCCCAACCGGGTCAGCAGCGGCGAGGTGAAACCGGAGAAGGCGCGCACCTGGGAAGTCGGCACTCGCTACGACAATGGCGACCTGCAGGCCGAGATCGGCGCCTTCCTGATCAATTTCGATAACCAGTACGAAAGCAACCAGACCAACGACTCGGTGATCGCCCGTGGCGAAACCCGTCACCAGGGCATCGAAACCAGCGTGCGCTACGCCCTCGACGGCCTGAGCCCGGCCCTGGCCGGTTTCGACGTGCACGCCGGCTACGCCTTCGTCGATGCCACCATCCGCGAGGACGGCCCGAACAAGGGCAACCAGGTACCGTTCTCGTCCCGCCACAAGGGCACGCTGGGGATCGGCTACACCGAAGGCCCGTGGCAGTTGAACCTGGACAGCAGCTTCCAGAGCAGCCAGTACGCCGACAACGCCAACACCGGCGGCGAGAGCGCCGACGGCAGCACCGGGCGCATCCCCGGCTACATGCTGGTCAGCACCCGCGCCGGCTATGACTTCGGCCCTGCGCTTTCGAACCTGAAGGTGGCGGTGGGAGTGAAGAACCTGTTCAACCGCGAGTACTACACCCGCTCGTTCGACGACAACAACAAGGGCAAGTACGTGGGCGAGCCGCGGACGCTGTATGTGCAGACGTCGGTAGCGTTCTGACGGCCTAGGGCAGAGGTATATGACGCCGCTCTCATGGAACAAAACATAATTCTGTGATTTGACTGGAGCAGCGTGGGAGCGGGCTTGCCCCGCGATGCGGCGTTTGGCACCGGCTTCGCCGGTGATCGCGGGGCAAGCCCGCTCCCACGCTGGAACCCTGTTCCCTGCGCGACAGCGCAGCCAGGAAGGGCTGCGTAATCTCCTACAGGGGTGTGGGTATGGATCAGCCCAGCGCCTTCTCGATCGCCTGCACCACGGTCGGATCGTCCGGCGCGGTACGCGGGGCAAAACGCGCCAGCACCCGACCATCCTTGCCAACCAGGAACTTCTCGAAGTTCCAGGTGATATCGCCGGGGAACTCGGCGCCCTCGCCCGCCAGCAGGCGGTACAGCGAATGACGCTGCGGGCCGTTGACCTCGAGCTTGGCGCCCAGCGGGAAGCTCACCCCATAGTTGAGGCTGCAGAATTCCTGGATTTCCTTCTCGCTGCCAGGTTCCTGGCCGGCGAACTGGTTGCACGGCAGGCCCAGCACATTGAAGCCCTTGTCCCGGTAATCCTGATACAGGTTCTCCAGGGCCTTGTACTGCGGCGTCAGCCCGCACTTGGAGGCGACATTGACCACCAGCACCACCTGGCCCTTGAACGGGGCCAGCGGCAGGTCCTCACCGTTCAACGCCTTCAACGTCAGGTCGTGAAATGCACTCATGATGAAATCCCCTCTCAGGTTCCCGATTGCCGCTGGGGCGAATCCCGCCCACTAAAAAGGCGCGCGGCCAAACCGTCCACCCTCCTGAGGAGGGCAAGTCCGGCTTGCCCGAGCGCCTGGCGACTCTCTGAGCTTAGCGCAGAAAATCAGTGGTGATGGCCACCTTCACCGTGGATGTGACGGTGAGCGATTTCTTCTTCGCTGGCGTCACGCACGTCGACAACCTTGACCTTGAAGTTCAGGCGCTGACCAGCCAGCGGGTGGTTGCCGTCGACGGTCACGTCGTCGCCGTCGATGTCGCGAATGGTGACGATCTGCATCTGGCCGTCCGGCGCCGAGGCGTGGAACTGCATGCCGACTTCCAGTTGGTCGACGCCTTCGAACATGCTGCGGTTCAGGGTGCTGACCAGTTCGGCCGAGTACTCGCCGTAGGCTTCTTCCGGTTCGATGGCAACGGTCAGCTCGTCACCGGCCTGCTTGCCTTCCAGGGCTTTTTCCAGGCCCGGGATGATGTTGGCGGCACCGTGCAGGTAGACCAGCGGCGCACCACCGGCGGAGCTGTCGATGACCTCACCAGCGTCGTTGGTGAGGGTATAGTCGATGGAGACAGCCTTGTTGGCGGCGATCAGCATGGGGCAAGACCTTTTGCAAAAGAATGTAGAACGGACAAGTGTAACCAACGCATCGACCGATTGCGAACGCGACTCGGACCAAGGGCCGCCCATCAGTCGGATCACCGGCTTTCGCCTCGACGAGGAGGGCCACTGGGTGGTCGAGCTGTCCTGCGGCCACACCCAGCACCTGCGCCACCAGCCGCCGTGGCAGGCGCGGCCCTGGGTGCTCGACGCCGACGAACGCGCCCGACGCATCGGCCAGGTATTCGCCTGTGGCTGGTGCGCACAAGGGGCGGTTAGCGATACCCTTGGCCGCTGAATTCCTTGCACCGCTTATTTCGAGAAGCACGCATGCAGACATTTTTCATCGCGCCGACCGACTTCGGTGTCGGCCTGACCTCCATCAGCCTGGGCCTGGTGCGCACCCTGGAGCGCGCGGGGCTCAAGGTCGGCTTCTTCAAGCCGATCGCCCAGCCGCACCCCGGCGACACCGGCCCGGAGCGTTCCAGCGAACTGGTCGCCCGCACCCACGGCATCAAGCCGCCCACGCCCCTGAGCCTGGGGCATGTCGAGCGCATGCTCGGTGACGGCCAACTCGATGAACTGCTCGAGGAGATCATCCGCCTCTACCAGCAGGCGTGCGTCGGCAAGGACGTGGTGGTGGTCGAGGGCATGGTGCCGACCCGCCACGCCAGCTATGCCGCCCGGGTCAACCTGCACCTGGCCAAGAGCCTCGACGCCGAGGTGATCCTGGTGTCGGCGCCGGAGAACGAGGTACTGAGCGAGCTGTCCGGCCGCGTCGAGCTGCAGGCCCAGTTGTTCGGCGGCCCGCGGGACCCAAAGGTGCTCGGTGTGATTCTCAACAAAGTGCGCACCGACGAAAGCATGGCCGACTTCGCCACGCGCCTGCGCGAGCATTCGCCGCTGCTGCGTGGCAACGACTTCCGCCTGCTCGGCTGCATCCCCTACCAGGCCGAGCTCAACGCCCCGCGAACCCGCGACGTGGCCGAGCTGCTCGGTGCCCAGGTGCTCAACGCCGGCGACTACGACCAGCGGCGCATGAGCAAGATCATCATCTGTGCCCGCACCGTGGCCAACACCGTGCCGCTGCTGACCTCCGGCACCCTGGTGGTGACGCCGGGCGACCGCGACGACATCATCCTCGCCGTGTGCATGGCCGCGATCAACGGCGTGCCCCTGGCAGGCCTGCTGCTGACCAGCGACAGCAAGCCCGACCCGCGCATCCTCGAACTGTGCCGCGGCGCCCTGCAGGCCGGCCTGCCGATCCTGTCGGTGAGCACCGGCTCCTACGACACCGCCAACCAGCTCAACTCGCTGAACCGCGAGATCCCGGTGGACGACCGCGAGCGCGCCGAGTTCATCACCGACTTCGTCGCCGGCCAGTTGGACGCCGCCTGGCTGCACCAGCGTTGCGGCACGCCACGGGAACTGCGCCTGTCGCCGGCGGTGTTCCGCTACCAGCTGATCCAGCGCGCCCAGCAGGCCAACAAGCGCATCGTCCTGCCCGAGGGCGCCGAGCCCCTGCTGGTGCAGGCCGCCGCCCTGTGCCAGGCCCGTGGCATTGCCCGTTGCGTGCTGCTGGCCAAGCCCGAGGACGTGCAGGCCGTGGCCCGCGCCCAGGGCATCAGCCTGCCGCCGGACCTGGAAGTGCTCGACCCCGAGCTGATCCGTGGCCGCTATGTCGAACCCATGGTCGAGCTGCGCAAGAGCAAGAACCTCAACGCGCCGATGGCCGAACAGCAACTGGAAGACCCGGTGGTGATCGGCACCATGATGCTCGCCCTCGGCGAGGTGGACGGCCTGGTCTCCGGCCTGGTGCACTCCACCGCCAACACCATCCGCCCGGCCTTGCAGCTGATCAAGACCGCGCCAGGCAGCAGCCTGGTGTCGTCGGTGTTCTTCATGCTGTTCCCCGACCAGGTGCTGGTCTACGGCGACTGCGTGATGAACCCGCACCCCAGTGCCGCGGAGCTCGCCGAAATCGCCCGGCAGAGCGCCGAGTCCGCCGAGTCGTTCGGCATCGCGCCACGGGTGGCGATGCTCAGCTATTCCAGCGATTCGGCGGCCAGCGACGAGGAAGTGGAAAAGGTGCGCGAGGCCACGCGCCTGGCGCAACAGGCCGAGCACGACCTGGTGATCGACGGGCCGTTGCAGTACGACGCCGCTGCCAACCCCGAGATCGCCCGGCAACTGGCGCCGTCGAGCCCGGTGGCCGGACGCGCCACGGTGTTCGTGTTCCCCGACCTGAACACCGGCAACACCACCCACAAGGCGGTACAGCGCAGCGCCGACTGCGTCAGCCTCGGGCCGATGCTGCAGGGGCTGCGCAAACCGGTCAACGACCTGCCCCGTGGGGCGCAGGTGGACGATATCGTGCATACCATCGCGTTGACGGCGATCCAGGCCAGTACCGAGCGCTGAAAACAGATGGGGCCGCTACGCGCCCCTTCGCGGGTAAACCCGCTCCCACAGGTATCGCGCAAGGCCAAAGTCATGCACAAACCCTGTGGGAGCGGGTTTACCCGCGAAGGGCCGCGAAGCAGCCCCATCAGTTCAGAACTATAACTTACGGATACTGCTGCACAGTCCCCTGCTGGTCATACTGCTGACCCGGGATCGGCTTCAGGTTGACCTCGACCCGGCGGTTCTGCGCACGGCCATTGGCGTCGGCGTTGCTGGCGATCGGCTGGTCCGGCCCCATGCCACGCACGCTGACCCGCGACGAGTCCACGCCCTGGGAAGTCAGGTAGGTGCTGACCGCCTGGGCACGGCGCTGCGACAGGTCCATGTTGTGCTGGCGGCTGCCGGTGCTGTCGGTGAAGCCCACCACCTCGATGGTGTTCTGGTTGAACTGCTTGAACGAGTTGGCCAGGTTGTTCAGCGGCGAGTAGAAGCTCGGGGAAATGTTCGCCGAATCGGTGGCGAAGGTGATGTTGCCCGGCATGATCAGCTTGATCTGGTCGCCCTGGCGCTGCACCTCGACGCCGGTGTTGGCCATCTTGGCCCGCAGCTCGGCTTCCTGCTTGTCGGCGTAGTAGCCGTAGCCGGCGGCGGCGGCGCCCACCGCGGCGGCGCCGATCAGCGCGCCCTTGCCGCGGTTGTTGTGATCGATGGCGGCACCGGCGATGGCGCCGGCCAGCGCGCCCAGGCCACCGTACTTGGCGGTCTTGCTCATCCCTGTGGAGCCCTGCGCCTGGCCCTGGTTGTCATACGGGTTGGGGCTGGCACAACCGGACATCAGGGCGGCGGCGGTAGCGACGATAATCAGACGACGCATGGTGAACATGGACAAGCTCCTACTGAAATTCAAAAGTGCAGCGGATCGCCTACGGATCTATGCCAGCCTTGGATTGCAGCGCGGCGGAAAAATTCCATGAAACCTCAGGCGCGCACGAACGGATTCTCGCGCATCTCGTCGCCGAGGCAGGTGTCCGGACCATGACCGGTCACCACGATGGCTTCCTCATCCAGGCGGTACAGCCGTTCCTTGATGGAACGAACGATAGCCCGCTGATCGCCACCCCACAAATCGGTGCGCCCGACACCACGGCGGAACAGGGTATCGCCGGCGATCAGCAGCTTGTGCTCGGCGAACCAGAAACTCATCGAGCCCGGCGTATGCCCTGGGGTGTGCAGCGCCACGCCGCAGCCGCAGGCCAGCTCCTCCTCATCGCTCAGCCAGCGATCCGGCGACGGCACCGGGGTGTAGGGCATGCCGAACATCTGGCACTGCATTTCCAGGTTTTCCCACAGCGGCTGGTCGGCCTTGTGCAGGTGCAGCGTGGCACCGGTCAGCTCCTTGAGCTTGCCCGAGGCGAGGAAATGGTCGAAGTGGGCATGGGTGTGGATGATGCTCACCAGGGTCAGGCCATGGTGCTGCAGGCGGGCGAGGATCTTCTGCTCGTCGCCGCCCGGATCGACGACGATGGCCTTCTTGCTCAGCGGGTCGCCGATCAGGGTGCAGTTGCACTGCAAAGGGCCGACGGGGAAGGTTTCGCGGATAAGGGTGGGTAATGGGTTCATGTCTACCTGGAAACATCACAGATGACGACCGCTCGGAGTCGCCCTGCGCAATAAGACGGAGGTCCTTTCGATGGTATTGAGGAACGATCTTCACCACAAGCGGCCAGTCTGAGCCTCAGCCATACAGCAACCGCTCCGCCAACGTCTGCGCCACCCTTGCCGGCGAGCGTTTCTCCGCCTGGGCATGGGCGAACACCTCGGTCAGCCGCGTGGGAATTCGCGCCAGGTGCGCGGTTATGGTGCCCGCGGCTTCCCCACGATGGGTCAACGCCACATAGATCAACCCGCCCGCATTGATCACGTAGTCAGGTGCATACAGGATCCCCCGATTCTCCAACTGGTCGGCCACCTCCAAGGTGGTCAGCTGGTTGTTCGCCGACCCCGCCACCGCCGCGCAACGCAACTGCATCACACTCTGCCTGTTGAGCACCGGCCCCACGCCACAGGGGGCGAAGATGTCGCACGGGGTGCTGATCAAGGCCTCATGGGCCACCGGTTGGGCACTGAACTGCTCCACCGCCAGGCGCACCTTGCCTGGGTCCAGGTCGCTGACCAGCAACTCGGCGCCCGCCGCATGCAGTTGCTCGGCCAGGGCATAGCCCACGTTGCCCAGGCCCTGCACCGCCACCCGCAGGCCCTCCAGGTTATCGCTGCCCAACCGGGCCATGGAGGTGGCGCGGATGCCAGCGAACACGCCCATGGCCGCGTGGGGCGACGGGTCGCCCGAGGCGGTGGTGCTGGTCACGTAGGGGGTAGACTGGGCGATGCAGTCCATGTCGAGGGTCGAGGTGCCGCTGTCCACCGCCGTGATGAAACGCCCCTGGAGGCTGTCGACGAAGCGGCCGAAGGCCTCGAACAGCGCTGCGCGGTTCTCCACGTGCGGATTGCGCACGATCACCGCCTTGCCACCGCCCATCGGCAGCCCGGCCAGGGCCGCCTTGTAGCTCATGCCCTGGGCCAGGCGGATGGCGTCGGTCATGGCGCTCTCGTCGTCGGCATAGGGCAGGTAGCGGCAGCCGCCCATGGCCGGTCCCAGCTGTTCGCTGTGAATCACCACCACGGCCTTCAGGCCCGTGGGTGGGTCGATGAACAGGTGCAGTGACTGGGCGCGGGTGCTTTGCATGAGCTCGAACATGGACGGGCTCCCCAACGAGGTGCTCCTACCAGTATAAACAGGTCGAGGCCGGACACCGCACGGGCGGACCACTGGACGAAAAGCCGCGCCAGGGCTACAAGTTAAGCGTGATGGAGAGGTCCCATGAACCCACGCCAAGCCTGCCTGGCCTGCCTGGAACGCGAGCCGGTCGCCCTGCTGGAGGCCACCCTGTGGATCGCCGCCGAGCATGACCGCATCGTCGAGCCCGCGGCCGGCCTGGCCCGGCTACACGAACTGCAACGCGACGTCAGCACGAACCTGCCGATGCTGCCGCTCAACGAGCTGGCCCAGCCCTTGCTGCGCCAGCTCAACGCCCTGGGTTACCAGCAGGACGAGTACCACCCGCTGCGACCGCAGGCGGCCTTGATGGACAAGGTGCTGCAACGCCGTCGCGGCCAGCCGTTGCTGTTGGCCATTCTCGCCCTGGAGCTGGCCCGCCGCCTGTCGATTCCCTTGGAAGGCGTCAATTTCCCCGGCCACTTCCTGCTGCGCGTGCCCGGCGCCGATCACCTGCTCGACCCCTGCGGCGGTCGTCGCCTCTACCCCAACGACTGCCGCGAACTGCTCGCCCGCCAGTTCGGCCCGCAGATGCCGCTGACCGCCGAACACCTGCGCAGCGCCTCGCCGATGCAGATGCTCCAGCGCCTGTCGCGCAACCTGCGCCAGTTGCACAGCAGTAACGACAACGACCTGGCCGCGCTGGTCGATGCCGAACGGGTCATGCAACTGGGTCCGGTGCAGGTCAACGACTACCTGGCCCGCGCCACGCTGTACCAGCATCTGGACTGCCCTCAGGCCGAACGCTTCGACCTGGAACACGCCCTGCTGCTGACCGACGACCCGCTGCAACGCCTGAAACTCAGCGAACGCATCGGCCAGTTGCCCAGCGGCAAGCGCTCAATCCACTAGCGCTTCAGCCTTGGGCGCCACTTCACGTGGCCGTGGCGCCCGCACCTGGCTGACCAGCAGCGCCCCAAGCAATGCCGGGATGGCGCAGAAGAAGAAGATCTGCTCCACCGGCATGTGCAGGGTCAGCAGCAAGCTACCGATAAGCGGTCCAAGGATCGAGCCGAAGCGCCCGACGCCCAGGGCCCAGCCGGTGCCTGTGGCGCGCACCTGGGCCGGGTAGAAGTTGCTGACGAAGGCATTGAGCGTCAGCTGGCCACCGATGATGCAGAAGCCTGCGGCGAACACGCTGGGCACCAGCCAGCGCGGGTCGTCGTGGTTGAGGCCGACCAGCACGCTGAAAACTGCCGCCCCCAGCAATACGCCGGCCAACAGGTGGGCCTTGTTCTTCATTCGGTCGGCGCACCAGGCCAGGCACACCGCGCCGAATGTGCCGGCGAACAGGAACAGCGAAGTGACCAGGTTGGCCTGGTTCAGCGCCAGGCCGCTTTCCTGCAGCAGCGACGGCAGCCAGCTGATCATGAAATACAGCAGGATCAGGCTGACGAAGAAGGTGCCCCACAGCAGCAAGGTCGGCCGGGCGAAACCGTCGCGGAACAACGCGACCATGGTGAGCTTGCTGTCCGCTGGCTCATCGCTGGCGACCTGTGCCGCCGGCACCTGCCAGCCCGGCAGCAGGCGGGTGGCAATCCTTTGCAACCGGGCATACGGCGGCGCATCGCGCAGCAGGCGCGGCAGCGACTCGGGCAGGTACAAGGCCAGGAACGGGAACAACAGCAGCGGCGCCACGCCACCGGCGAGAAACACCGCCTGCCAGCCGTAATGGTCGATGAAGCCCGCAGCGACGAAACCACCCGCCGCTCCGCCCAGGGAAAAGCCGCAGGCCGCCAGGGTCACCATCAGGGTGCGCAGTCGAGGCGGCGCGTAGTCGGCCATCAGCGCCATGGCGCTGGGCATGGCGCCGCCCATGCCGATGCCGCAGAGAAAACGCGCCAGCATCAGGCTGTCGAGCGAGGTGGCAAACACCATCAGCACCGTCAGGCTGGCGTACAGCAGCACGCAGCACAGCAGCACCCGACGCACACCGAAGCGGTCGGCCAGTGGCGTAACCGCCAGCGAGCCGACCGTCAGGCCCAGCAGGTTGGCGCTGAACACCGGCCCGAAGGCGGCCTTTTCCAGGCCCCAGTCCTGGGCCAGCGCGGGAATCACATAGCCCAGCACCTGGGCGTCATAACCATCGGTGACCAACAGCAGGATCAACAGCAGCAGCAGGCGCCACTGGTAGGGTGACACCGGGCGCGCGTCGAGCGCCGCGCGAAAGCTGGCTATCTGGTTGTGCATCGCAAGGTACCTGTCTTTTATTGTTATGCCATGGGATCGCGATGGTCGTTGCAGGAGCTAGCTCCTGCGGGCTGAAGCAGTACCTGTGGGAGCGGGTTTACCCGCGAAAGCGTCGGTGGCCTCACCCTTGCATTCGCGGGTAAACCCGCTCCCACAGTGCCCCTGCCAACACAATGAGTTTGTGGTCAGTCGGGGGTGTCGGGCTGCCTCGCCGGGTGGGCCTGGTGGAAGGCCGGGTGCTGCTCGGCCAGGGCGGCCACCCGGCGAATGCGCGGGTAGCCACCGAGGTCGATGTTGAAGCGTTCGGCCGCGTACAGTTGCGGGATCAGGTAGACGTCGGCGAGGCCCGGCGTCGCCCCGAAGCAGAAGCCGTCATCGCCGATCAACTGCTCGACCGCCGCCAACCCCTGACTGATCCAGTGGCCGATCCACTGATTGACCTGGGCCTCGTCGTGCCCCAGTTGGCGCAACTGGTTGAGCACGCTGACGTTGTGCAACGGATGGATATCGCAACCGATGATCGCGGCCACGCCGCGCACCTTGGCCCGGGCTTCGGGCGCACGGGGCAGCAGGGGTGTTTCGGCGAAGGCTTCCTCCAGGTACTCGATGATCGCCGGCGACTGCACCAGCAGCTCGCCGCTCTCCAGGCGCAGGGCCGGCACTCGGCCCTGGGGGTTGAGCGCCAGATAGTCCGCGCCGCGCTGCTCGCCCTTAAGCAGGTTCACCGGCAGGGCCTGGTAATCCAGGCCCTTGAGCGCCAGGGCGATACGCACCCGATACGACGAGGTGGAGCGGTAGTAGGTGAACAGTTCCATCGCCCTGCCCCCTCAGTTGGCCGCGACGATGGTGCCGCGGCACTCGCCGAAGCCGATGCTGGCTGCGCCCTCGCGCACGCAGCGGGCGCGCAGAATGATCTCGTCGCCGTCCTCGAGGAACTTGCGCACCTCGCCGCTGGCCAGTTCCACCGGGTGCTTGCCACCCTCGGTGATCTCCAGCAGGCTGCCGAACGAACCCGGCGCGGCGCCCGACAGGGTGCCCGAGCCGAACAGGTCGCCCGGTTGCAGCTGGCAGCCGTTGACGCTGTGGTGGGCGACCATCTGCGCCACGGTCCAGTACATGCTGCGGGTGCTGCTCAGGGTCAGGCGATGAGCCGGCAGGTTCTGCTCGCGCATGCGCTCGGTCAGCAGCAGCACTTCCAGCTCGATGTCGAAGGCGCCGGCGGCCTGGTCGCGCTTGTCCAGCAGGTACGACAACGGCTGCGGGTCACCCTCCGGACGGGCCGGCTGGGCGCAACGGAACGGTTCCAGGGCCTCGGCGGTGACGACCCATGGCGACACCGTGGTGATGAAGCTCTTGGACAGGAACGGGCCCAGCGGCTGGTATTCCCAGGCCTGGATGTCCCGCGCCGACCAGTCGTTGAGCAGGCAGAAGCCGGCCACGTGCTCGGCGGCATCGCCCACCGGGATTGGCTGGCCCATGTCATTGCCTTGGCCGATCCAGATGCCCAGTTCCAGCTCGTAGTCCAGGCGCGCGCAAGGGCCGAAGCTCGGCTCGGTCTGGCCCGCCGGCAGGGTCTGGCCCTTGGGACGGCGCACATCGGCGCCGGAGGCACGGATGGTCGAGGCGCGGCCGTGGTAGCCGATCGGCACGTGCTTGTAGTTGGGCAGCAGCGGGTTGTCCGGGCGGAACAGCTTGCCAACGTTCTTGGCGTGCTCGATGCCGACATAGAAGTCGGTGTAGTCACCGATCTTCGCCGGCAGGTGCAGCTGGCATTCGCTGGCCGGGTACAGCGCGGCCTTCAGCGCAGCCTGGTGCTCGCTGCCCTCGCCCAGCAGTACCAGCAGGCGCTCGCGCAGGGCCACGCGGGCCGCCCGGCCGAGGGCGAAGAAAGCGTTCAGCGCGCCGCCGACGGTGGCTTCGACGGCGGCCTTGGCCGCACCGTCGAACAGGCCGGCGGCCAGCACGACCTCGAGGTCGAGGATCGCGTCGCCGATGGCCACGCCGCAACGTGGCGCCTGCCCTAGGCGGCTGAAGATGCCCAGGGGCAGGTTCTGCAGCGGGAAGTCGCGGTGCCCGTTGGCGTGCTCGACCCAGCTGCGGGCAATGGCGTTGTGGTTCATCGGTTATCTCCGGTTCGGGTTGAAGGTGCTCGGCAAGGTGGCCCAGCAACTATCGTAGTCGGCCTGCAACTGCGGGCTTTCGAGGGCCTGGCGGCTCGGACGCAGCACCTGGCTGGTCTCGAACATGAAGGCCATGGTGTTGTCGATCTTGTGCGGCGCCAGGTCCACCGAGATGGCCTTGTCGCAGGTCTCGGCGTCCGGGCCGTGGGCACTCATCACCCCGTGCAGCGAGGCGCCGCCGGGCAGGAAGCCTTCGGCCTTGGCATCGTAGGCGCCGTGGATCAGGCCCATGAACTCGTTCATCAGGTTGCGGTGGAACCATGGTGGACGGAAGGTGTTCTCGGCCACCATCCAGCGCGGCGGGAAGATCACGAAGTCCATGTTGGCCATACCGTGCACGCTGGTGGGCGAGGTCAGCACGGTGAAGATCGACGGATCGGGGTGGTCGAAACTGACCGTGCCGATGGTGTTGAAGCGGCGCAGGTCGTACTTGTACGGTACGTTGCTGCCGTGCCAGGCAACCACGTCCAGCGGCGAATGCTGCAGCTCGCAGGCCCAGTGTTCGCCGAGGAACTTCTGCACCAGCTGCACCGGGCCGGTGCTTTCTTCGTAATGGGCGACCGGGGTAAGGAAGTCACGCGGGTTGGCCAGGCCGTTACTGCCGATCGGGCCGAGGTCCGGAATGCGCAGCGGCGCACCGTGGTTCTCGGCGATGTAGCCACGGGCCTGGGCATCGAGCAGTTCGACCCGGAACTTCATGCCCCGTGGGATCACCGCGATCTCCAGCGGCTCGACCACGAGCACGCCCAGCTCGGTGGCGATGCGCAGGCGGCCTTGCTCGGGCACCAGCAGCAGCTCGCCGTCGGCATTGAAGAACACCCGCTCCATGGAACGGTTGGCGCGGTAGATGTAGATGCTCACGCCAGCCGGCTTTTCCGATGCCGAGTTGGCCACCATGGGCACCCAACCGTCAATGAAGTCGGTCGGTTCGGACGGGATCGGCTGGGGGCTCCAACGCAGGCGATTGGGGTTGATGGCGCCCAGCGCGCCGGTCAGCGGCTGGCACTCCAGGCGCTCGAAGCGAGGGTGCAGCGCCGACGGGCGAATGCGGTACAGCCAGGTACGGCGCAGTTCGCTGCGGGTCATGGTGAAGGCAGTGCCCGACAGCAGCTCGGCGTACAGCCCGTAGGGGGCCTTCTGCGGCGAGTTCTGCCCGACCGGCAGGGCGCCGGGCAAGGCTTCGCTGGCGAATTCGTTGCCGAAGCCGCTCAGGTACTCGAGTTCAGGGGAAGTGTCGCGGGTCATCGGTGCCTCCAGGCTGCTGGGAGCCGTTGCGGGCAGCTGGCTGCGGGCCCGATCCTGAAACCGGCACCAAGGGCGGCAGCGCGTCTGCATTGTTTTTATCGTAATCAGATTACGAATAACGTAATTTGCCCGCGCGCAGGCGTCAAGCTATAAAGGCGCCACTCCATGAAATCTGCATAGAAGCCCCCCATGGCCAAAGCCAGCAGCAGTGCCGACAACGGCAAACAGAAGGTCCGCTCGGCGGAAGTCGGCACCGACATCCTCAAGGCCCTGGCCGAACTCTCCCCCTCCACCTCGCTGTCACGCCTGGCCGAGCATGTCGAGATGCCAGCGAGCAAGGTGCACCGCTACCTGCAGGCACTGATCGCCAGCGGCTTCGCCGAGCAGGACCCGGCCACCAACCACTACGGGCTCGGGCGCGAGGCGTTGCGGGTGGGCATGGCGGCCCTGGGCAGCATCGATGTGCTGAAGGTCGCGGCGCTGCCGCTGTCGCAGCTACGCGACGAGCTCAACGAAAGCTGCTTCATCGCCGTGTGGGGCAACCAGGGCGCGACCGTGGTGAGTATCGAACCGGCGGTGCGGGCGGTGACGGTGGTGACCCAGATCGGCTCGGTGCTGCCGTTGCTGAGTTCGTCCACCGGGCTGGTGTTCGCTGCGCATCTGCCCGAACGGGAGACCGTGGAGCTGCGCGACCAGGAACTGGCCACGCTCGGCCAGAAGGCGGACGACTATGCGCCCCTGCTGGAGCAGATCCGCCAGCGCGGCCTGCACCATGTGCACGGGTTGCTGATGCCGGGGGTGGATGCGCTGTCCGCGCCGGTGTTCAACGCCATGGGCCAGGTCGCCGCGGTGATGACCGTGGTCGGGCCGACCTCGATCTTCCATGCCGACGAGCACGGCCCGGCCGCCCGACGCCTGCTCGCCGCCACCCAGGCCACCAGTTGGCGGATGGGATACGGCGCGGATCAGTGAAAGGGCTTACAAAGCATTACGGATTTTCACTGCACAGGCTGGCTATAGTCCGCCTTGCACTTTTACCCGAAACGTAAAGGTGAATGTCATAAGCGGCTATTTTTCCCACGGGTTCAAGCGCTTATTCTGATCTCACTGGCCGGCACGAAGGGCTCTCCCCCCCGCCTTTCGCGCCCGCTCAGGTTCACCGACGTTGATTTTGAAGCTCCTTGATCTAACGTCTCGATTGGCCGCTGCGATTGCAGCGGCCTTTTTTATTTGTGCAAGAATCGCTTGGCAAAATCTGGTGGGAATGGGCTGGTTGAGAGCGGGCTTGGTACGGGCTGCGTGCGAGCGGGGGCTGCGTACGAGCGGGTATGCGAGCGAGGCTGCGTGGGAGCGGGCTTGCCCCGCGATCACGGGCGAAGCCCGTGCCATGTGGCGCCGTTGCCTGGACCGGCCTCATCGCGGGGCAAGCCCGCTCCCACGCATACCCCGCTCGCAAGCCAGCTCGCACGCATGCCAGCCCCCACGCAAATCCGACCATGCCGTGACACGCGCGCCTCAACCCAACGGATGCTTTTGCAGGTTCGCCATCATCTGCTGCAACGCCTGCAGGCTGTCCTGCGGATGCCCGGCACCCTCGAAGTCGCCAATCCGCGCCCAGTTGTCCGCCACCTGCTCGGGCGTGAACCCTTCGCGCGGGTCGAAACCCACGCCCTGGCTGCGCTCCCAGCGCACCTTGCCGACCCAGCCGCCGCCCACCTCGAACAGCTCGCCGCTGTCCTGGCACTGATCGCTGCCCAGGTACACCACCAGCGGGCTGATCAGCTCGGGTTGCAGCCGCTCGAACACCTGTGGCGGGATCAGCCCCTCGGTCATGCGCGTGCCGCCGGTCGGGGCGATGGCGTTGACCAGGATGCCGTGCTTGCGGCCCTCGATGGCCAGGGTGCGGGTCAGCCCGTAGAGGCCGAGCTTGGCCATGCCGTAGTTGGCCTGGCCGAAGTTGCCGTAGATGCCCGAGGTGGACGAGGTGAAGATCACCCGCCCCCAGTTCTGCGCCCGCAGGTGCGGCCAGGCGGCATGGGTGACCTTGTAGGCGCCCTCGACATGCACGCGGTAGACCAGCTCCCAGTCGCTGTCTTCCATCTTGTGGAAGGTCTTGTCGCGCAGGATGCCGGCGTTGTTGACCAGCACATCGACGCGGCCGTAGGTGTCCAAGGCCTGTTCGACAATACGTGCACCGTCGGTGACCGAATCATGGTTGGCGATCGCTGAACCGCCTGCGGCGCGGATCTCCTCCACCACGCGGTCGGCCGCCGTTGCGTTGGCGCCTTCGCCGTGGGTCGACCCGCCCAGGTCGTTGACCACCACGTGCGCGCCGCGCGCGGCGAACAGCAGCGCATGGGCCCGGCCCAGGCCGCCACCGGCCCCCGTGACGATCACCACTCGATCCTGCAGACGTACTGGTTCGCTCATGCTCAAGGCTCCTGGCAATGAAGGGATGCAACGCAGTCTCCGCCAGCCGCCGGGGCCGGGCAATCAAGCGCACCGTGGCGAATGCCGCCCGATAACGCCCGGCGATGATCGCCCGGTCAGGACCAGGCGACCTTCAGCGGCACATAGCTCATCGGTTGCTCACGAAAGGCCAGGTAGTGGCGCAGCACCTGCACCGGCGCCTCGGTGTGCGGGTAATGGCCGATGCCCTGCAGCACCACGGTGTCGGGCTCCGGCACCAGTTCGCGGTAGCGTTCGACCATGTGCGCGCCGGACAAAGGATCCACCGCGCCATTGATGAAGCGCAGCGGCACGCCCGGGCGTTGCAGCGCCGCGACCCAGCGTTCGCGCTGGGCCCTGCGCTCGGGCAGGAAGCTGATGAGCCGGTGCAGGATGCGTGGGCCGCGGTTGGAGGCGATCAGGCTCCAGTAGTCGTCCAGGGCGCTTTCGCTGGGGTGGGTGCAGGGGCCGTAGACCTGGGTGACGTTGCGCACCAGGTCGTCGCGCCCGAACGAGCGCCCGACCAGCCAGCCCAGGCGGCTGAGCAGCAGCTTTTGCACCAGCAGCACGCGGCAACTCTCGGGGAACAGCCCACTGTTGAGGAACACGCAACTGGCCACCTCCAGCCGCTGTTCATGGTGCCTGGCCAGCAGCTCCTGGGCGACACTGCCGCCGTAGTCATGGGCCAGCAGGTGCACCGGCTGGTCGATGTGCAGGTGCGCCAGCAACGCCTGCTGCAGGTCGGCCTGCTCGAGCAGGCTGTAGTCGTGGTCCGCGGGCTTGGCCGAGTCGCCGAAGCCGAGCATGTCGCAGGCCACCACGCGAAAACGCTGGGTCAGGGGTGCCCACAGGTAGTGCCAATCCCAGCTGGCCGTGGGGAAACCGTGAAGCAATAGCAGGGGCTCTCCTTGCCCTGCCGTCCAGTAGCGGATGCTCTGGCCCCGGAAGGTGAAACCCTGGCTCCGGGTGCGCCAGACGCACAATGGAATCTCGGCCAGTGGCATCACGGTCGTCCCGGTGGATAAGTGTCGGAAGAGGGCAAGGCTGCGTTCATTGCATGTCACCTCGGCACATACATGTGCTCTCTATGTCGAGGCTCAGTCTAGAAGCCTATACGAAGGTGATAAGTCGCCTTGGCAGCCAGCCTGATGACCGTGCGAGTCAGTGGCACGAACGGTCAGATCAGCTTCATCAAAAGCGGCGCCGCGAGCAGGTTGAGCAGCCCGGTCAGGACCATGACCAGGCCGGCCACCGAGCCCTCCTCGCGGCCGACCTCTTGGGCCCGGCTGACGCCCGCGCCATGGGCGCCGACGCCGAACAGCGCGCCCCGCGCCAAAGGCGTGCGCAGTGGCAGCCAGCGCAGCAGGATGCCGCCGAACATCGCCCCGAGCACGCCGGTGAACATCACGAACACCGCCGTCAGTTCCGGCACGCCGCCCAGGTCCTGGGCCACCGGCATGGCAAACGGCGTGGTGATCGAGCGCGGCAGCAGCGACAGGCTGACCGCATCGTCCAGCGCCAGCAGGTGCGCCAGCGCCCAGGAACTGCCGATCGAGGCCACGCTGCCGGCCAGCATGCCCACCAGCAGCGCCGGCCAGTGGCGCGCCAGCAGTGCCCGCTGCTGCCAGATCGGCACCGCGAAGGCGACGGTGACCGGGCCCAGCACGCCCATCAGCCAGTGGGTGTTGCGGGCATATTCGGCGTAGGCGGTGTGCAGCGGCACGGCCACCGCCAGCAGCAGCGCCGGCACCAGGATCAGCGGCGACAGCAGGTAGCGCCCGCTGCGCCGGTACAGCCAGCGGCTGCCCAGGTAGGCGCCCAGGGTCAGCGCCAGCCAGAACAGCGGCATGGGTTCAAGGCTCATGGCGCAACCTCCAGCGGCACACCAGTTCCACGGTCAGCGCGGTAACGACCATAACCAGCAGCGTGCTCAGGGCGATCACCAGCAAGATGCGCCAGCCTTCGCTGCGCAGCAGGCTGCCGTAGTCCAGCAGGCTCATCAGCGCCGGGATGAAGAACAGCAACATCTCGGCCATCAGCCAGCCGGCGCCCAGTTGCAGGGTGGCCGGCTTGAGCACGCCGGTCGCGAACAGCACCAGCAGCAGCGCCAGGCCCATCACCCCGGCGGGGATCGGCCAGGCCAGCCAGGCGGCCAGCTGGCCACCGATCAGGAACAGGCCCAGCAACACCGTCAGCTCGGCGAGCAGGCGCAGGGTTTTCTTCAGCAATTCAGGATTCATGGCGGGGTTCCTCGACAACGTGCCCATTGTAGAAGTCGCGCACCTAGGCCAGAAGCGAATTGTTAGACTGACAGCCATTCCAGAATGGAATCGAGCGATCATGGAATTCAAACAGCTGCGCAGTTTTATCGAGGTCGTCCACAAGGGCGGCTTCACCCAGGCGGCGACCACCCTGCACATCAGCCAGTCGGCGGTGAGCAAGCAAGTCGCCCAGCTGGAACAGGCTATCGGCCAGCCCCTGCTGGAACGTCAGGGTTCGCAATTGCTGCTGACCGCCGCCGGGCGCATCGTCCTGGAGCGGGGCGAGGCGCTGTTGCGCCAGCGCCAGGAGCTGCAGAGCGAACTGGACGACCTCAGCCAGATGGCCCGCGGCGAGCTGCGCCTGGGCCTGCCGCTGCTGGGCAGCGACGCGTTGTTCGCCGGGTTGTTCGCCGAGTACCGGCGGCGGCATCCGAACATCTCGATCCAACTGCTCGAAGGCGGCAGCCGCATGGTCGAGCAGGCGGTGAGAAGCGGCGAGCTGGAACTGGGCGGCAGCCTGACGCCGAGCGATCCGGCGTTCGATTACCAAGCCTTTTGCAATGAGCCGCTGGAGGCACTGCTGCCCGCCGGCCACCCGCTGGCCGGGCAAGCCGACGTCGCCCTGGCGCAACTGGCCGACACGCCGTTCCTGCTGTACCAGCGCAGCTTCGTGTTGAATGATCGGTTGCTCAGTGCCTGCCAGCAGGAGGGTTTCACGCCCAGGGAAGGCGGACGCAGCGGCCAGGCGGACTTTCTTGCCGCGCTGGTGGCGGCCGGGCAAGGCGTGGTGTTGCTGCCGGCGATCGTCGCGCGGGCGCTGGAGCGGCCCGGGGTGGTGCGTTTGCCGTTGCGGGCGCCGGAACATCTGCGCTGGGATATCGCCTTCATCTGGCGGCGCGGGGCTTACCTGTCGCGGGCAGCGCAGGCGTGGCTGGCGTTGTTGCGCGAACATTCAGCCATTCGTTGAGGCGACCGGCCCTATCGCGGGGCAAGCCCGCTCCCACGAGCATCATGCAGCTTTCGTGGGAGCGGGCTTGCCCCGCGATAGGACCGGTCCAGGCAACATCAGCCTTCAAGGGCAGCCACAAACTCCGCCAACCACGGCTCGGCATCGGTCTCCGGCGTCACCGTCTCGCTGGCATCGAGCCGCAGCATCGGCAGCACCTCGTTCACCCCCAGTTCGGCAAACAGCTCGCGCATCTGCTCGCCGCCGCCGCAGTAGGTGTCGCCATAGCTCGAGTCGCCCAGGCCGATCACCGCCCCCGGCAATCCGCGCCAGGCCGCCGGCAGCACGTCGCGAATGGTGCTGTACAGCGGCATCAGGCTGTCGGGCAGTTCACCCATGCCGGTGGTCGAGGTCACTGCCAACAACGCATCCGGGGCAAAGCCCTCGATGTCCTGCAGGGTGGCGCGGGCGGCGTGCCAGGCTTCAAGGCCGGCGGCCTTGAGCAGCGACTCGGCGTGACGGGCGACTTCTTCGGCGGTGCCGTATACCGAACCGGAAATAATGGCGACTTTCATCGGGTGAGGATTCCGAAACTGAGTGAAAACGTAGGATACTAGCACTCGACAGTGGCAAAAGGCCGCCTATGCCTAAAGTCACACACTTCAGGATTATCCGACGAATGACCGGAACGAAGCGTATTGCCCACTGTCCACCACCGTGAAGAAATCGCCCTTACCGATCGCCCCTTCGAGTTCGACCATGCAAGCAGACGCCCTACTCTCCCAGGACGAACTGGATTTCATCCAGGACATGCAGCATTCGCCCCAGCTGAACCTGGCCGACCCCATGTCGAGCCTGCTGGTCAATGGCGACCGTCGTCTGAAGGACCTGCTCACCCGCCTGGTGGCCAACGAGCAGGTGACCCTGCAGGCCAGCTTCAACAACCAGCAACTGAGCTTCCCCCTGCAACTGGTCGAGGACGAATTCCACGCCCTGCACCTGCAACTGGGCTCGCCGGACATCTACGAGGACGGCCCGATGCTGCGGCCCTGGCGCCTGTCGCTGGAGCGGCCGAGCGCCCTGCTCGACGACCATGGCCAGGCCAGCGACCTGTGGGTGCGGGACATCTCGTTCAAGGGCGTGCTGCTGGAAGTCCGTGGCCAGCGCGAGGCGCCGTCCCGCTTCAAGTTGCGCTTCGCCGCCGCGGATATCCCGCCGATCGGCCTGCACGGCGTGCTGCGCCGACGCATCGGCCCGCGCCTGGCCGCCTATGACCTGTCACATAGCCCGGCCGAAGAAATCGAACGCCTGCGCGAGTACATCCTGCAGGCCCACCGCCAGGCTCACCCCGAGCTGCACGCCCAGGCCCCTGCCGCCTTCTGACGACCGTCCAGCCGCTGAAACTGACCGGTCATGCGTGTTCGCGCATAATCTGCGCCCGATTCTTGCAAGCACGCCTGCGCCGCCCACCACCCCGGGCCGCATGCCAAGGGGCCGGCTACCCGCCAGCCCCGTCGCCAGGAGATACACGATGTCTACCCCACCCGTCACCTTGATGGTGTCGCGCCGCGCCGCCTGTGGCCGCTACCAGGACCTGCTGGCCTGGCTGCACGAAGGCGAGCAGCTGGCCACCGACTTCCCCGGTTACCTGGGCTCGGGCATCCTCGCGCCGCCGGCCGAGGCCGATGAATTCCAGATCATCTTCCGCTTCACCGACGAGCAGACCTTGCACGCCTGGGAGCACTCCGCCTCGCGCCGGACCTGGCTGGAGCGCGGCGACGGCCTGTTCGAACGCCCCAAAGAGAGGCGTGTGAGCGGCATCGACGACTGGTTCGGCACCAATACGGTGCAAAAACCGCCACGCTGGAAACAGGCCACGGCCATCTGGCTGGCGTTCTTCCCGGTCTCGCTGCTGTTCAACTTGCTGTTCGGCCACTGGCTGGCAGCGCTGGAACTACTGCCCCGCGTGCTGCTCAGCACCCTGGCCCTGACCCCCTTGATGGTGTACCTGTTCATCCCGCTGTCCACCCGTTTGCTGGCCGGCTGGCTGAACGCCGCGCCGCAGGCCCCGAGCGACCGCCCCCAGGGGCTGCGCAGCCGCTGAGGCACGGGCTCGCAAGGCCGCGCAGTTCGGGTATGCTGGGGCATCACGCACGGACAGACGAACAGACCGCCCGCACATGAACAGCCCAATCCTCATCACCGGCGCCAGCCAGCGCGTCGGGCTGGCCCTGGCCCTGGAGCTGGCCCAGGCCGGCCATACGGTGGTCAGCGCCAGCCGCAGCCTGCATGCCCAGGCGGCCCACCCGAACATCCGGCAGTTCCAGGCCGACCTGACCCGCAGTGAAGACCGTCAGGCCCTGATCGACCACCTGCACGGCTACTACGACGGCCTGCGCGGGATCATCCACAACGCCTCGCTGTGGCTCGACGACGGCCTGGACAACCTCGACACCATGTTCCGCCTGCACGTCGAGGCGCCCTACCACCTCAACCTGGCCCTCGGCGAATGGCTGAACAAGGTGGACAAGGCCGATATCATCCACATCTGCGACGAGACCTCCTCGCGCGGCAGCAAGAGCCACATCGGCTACGCCGCGACCAAGGCCGCGCTGCAGAACATGGTGCTGTCGTTCGCCGAAAAGTACGCGCCCAAGGTGCGGGTCAACGGTATCCTGCCGGGCCTGTTGATCCTCAAGGAAGGCGGCGACGAGCAGTACCGCCAGCAGACCCTGAAAAAGGCCCTGCTCGAATTCGAACCCGGCGCCCGCCCGCTGATCGACGCCGTGCTGTTCCTGCTCGAAAGCCAGTACAGCACCGGTAGCCAGGTGGTCATCAACGGTGGCCGCCATCTGAAGAACCGCATGACCTGAAGAGACCGCCCATGACCCCGCAACAACAGCTCGAACTCGAAGCCGCCGCGTTCCGGCGCCTGGTCGACCATCTGCAGAAACGCACCGACGTGCAGAACATCGACCTGATGAACCTCTCCGGCTTCTGCCGCAACTGCCTGTCGAAATGGCTCAAGGCCGCCGCCGACGATCGCCAGATCGAGCTGAGCCTGGACGATGCCCGCGAGCAGGTGTACGGCATGCCCTACGCCGAGTGGAAAGCCCAACACCAGAAAGAAGCCAGCGCCGAGCAACAGGCGGCGTTCGAACAAGGAAAACCCCGTGACTGACCTGAACACCCTGCGCAGCAGCCTCGCCAGCGGCGAACACGTTTTCGCCGACACCCTGGCGTTCATCGCCGCGAACTACAGCTACCAGCCCCAGGCCTTCGACAACGGCGACGTGCACAATGCCGCCGGGCAGAACGAAGGCTCGTGCAAGACCCTGGGCCTGGCGCTGCTGGAAGGGCTGAGCGACCAGGAAGCACTGCTGGCCTTCGGCGAGCACTACCGCAGCGTGGTGGCCACCCCCGAGGGCAGCGACCATGGCAATATCCGTGCGCTGATCAAGCATGGTTTGGCCGGCGTGAAGTTCACCGCCCAGCCGCTCACGCGCCTGGCCTGACTTCGCGTCTCGCCCATCGCGGGGCAAGCCCGCTCCCACTGCTGGTGGGAGCGGCGGTGCGCCGATGCGACTTGCCCCGCGATGGGGCCCTCAACCGATAACGCGACCCGGCACCTGGCCCTGCAACTGCCCTTCTCGCAGCCATCCCAGCGCAATCGGCCACAAACTTTCACGAAACCGATCGTGAAAGAACGCGAAATGCCCGATCTCCTCCACCGAGATATCCACAGGCGCCACCCGCAGGTGCCGACGCTCGGCCTGCCGCAGATACCCCAACAACCTCTCGGTGGCCGCCACCGTGCCGAACGGATCGTCGGTCAAGCTGACGGCCAGGGTCGCCGCCCGCACCTGTTCGAACGGCGCCGCCTCGAGCAGGCGCCCACTGGGCCGGTGCTCGTAGCGCGGCGTGCGGGTGCTCCAGTCGTGCACCACACCAGCCGGGGTATCCTCCAGCCAGCCCAGGCGCTTGCCGGGAAAGTAGCCGAACACCCGGGTCAACAGCGGCATCAGCACATGCCATTTGCCGAACAGCTGCCAACGCTGCTCCGCCGCGTAGTCACGCCAGTAGGCGAACTGCGCCCCCACCAGCACCGCATGGCGCACCTGCGCCGCCGACGGCGCCAGCCCCAGCGCCCAGCCGCCGAAACTGTGGCCGACCACATGCACCGGCTGGCCGGGATGCTCGGCGACGGCCAATTGCAGCATCGCCTCGAAGTCCAGCCGCCCCCAGTCGCTCCAGGACGCCTGGAAGCCGCGCAGCGTGGCCGGGCGCGATTCGCCGATGCCGCGGTAGTCATAGGTGAGTACGTCGAAGCCCTGGGCGAACAGGTAGTCGGCGAATCGCGAGTAGTAACGGCAGCGCACCGAGGTGGCGGCGTTGATGATCACCAGCGCTCGCCCGGGATCGGGCTCGGCGTGGCGCCAGCGGAATCCGCCGAGGCTGTAGCCGTCGGCGGCGACATGACGAAAGGCACAGGCGGGTTGGGTGAGGCTGCTCATGGCGCGCTCCCTGCGGCGTCGCGCCATGCTGGCGGACGGGCTGTTGTCGTGCGCCCACGCTAGCAAAAAAATCGGTGGCTGTACCGGCCCTATCGCGGGGCAAGCCCGCTCCCACGCTACCCTGCCCAGTTCAGGGTAGCGTGGGAGCGGGCTTGCCCCGCGATAGTTCAAGCAGTCGGCAGGGCCCGCGCCACACCCGGCTTGCGCAGCACCGCCAGGCGCGAGCCGTGGTAGCGGGTCTCGCGGAACAGCTTCCAGCGGCCAAACAGGCCATACACATGCATCACCCGACCCTGCTCGTGGTAACCCATGCGCAGGTGCAGCTTCATGGCTGGCACGTTGTGGGTCTCCACCACATCCACCACCTTGTGACAGCCTTTCTCACGCATGGCGTTCCACAGTTCGACCTGGGCGGTTACCGACAGCTCGCTGCCGAAGTAGGGCCGGGTCATTTCGCCGCCGAATTCGAAGAACTCGCCCGGTTTCACCGGGAAGGTGCAACCGTAGTAGTGCTTGTCGTGATAGTCGAGCACGCTGGCCCAGATGAAGGCCACGGCGTCGCCCTGCTCGTCCAGGTACATGTGCCCGGTGTGCCCGGCGGCGGCCAGTTCGCGCATGGTCTCGACGCGGTCGCCGAAATACGCGGCGAAGGCGTCGGCGTTGGCGGGGGTGATCTGCACCAGGGTGACCGGCGTGTGGGCCTTGAGGCTGTGGGGTGGCACTGGACTGATCAGGTCGCGCTCCATCCACAGCAGTTCCCAGTGGAAGAACACGTAGCGTTCGAACAACGTCTTGAAGGTGCGCTTGAGGCCCTTCTGGCGGATGCGTTCTTGTAGTTTTTGCAGTGCGCCCATTGCTCCCTCCCTGGCCCCGGCGGAATTGCAAGGCCAATAGCTGGGGTATAGATCAGGCGGAGGGTGCCCATGGCAAAGGGCCATTGGGTGATTTGTTTCAGAATATTAACAAGTCGTCGGCGGGAACCGCGCAGCCGTCATCAACGGCTGCGCGGTCAAGGACTTGCTTACAGCTCGATGCAGTCGAACCGTACGTCGGTCGCCACGTCTTCGTCGTAGTTGACGTCAGCGCGCTCGAAGCCGAACAGGTTGAGGAACTGCTTCTTGTAACCAGCGTAGTCGGTCAGCTCGAACAGGTTCTCGGTGGTCACCTTCGGCCACATCGCACGGCAGGCGTCCTGCACGTCATCACGCAGTTCCCAGTCGTCCAGACGCAGACGGCCTTCGTCGTCCAGGGCAGCCGGCGCACCGTCCGCACGGTACATGCGCTCACGGAACATGCGGTCCAGCTGGTGCTGGGTACCTTCGTGGATACCCTTCTCCTGCATGATCTTGAAGACCATCGACAGGTACAGCGGCATCACCGGGATCGCCGAGCTGGCCTGGGTGACCACCGACTTCAGTACGGCCACGTTGGCACTGCCACCGACTTTCTTGCCCAGGCGCTGGGCGGTTTCGTCCAGGTCCTGCTTGGCCTTGCCCAGCGCGCCGTCCCAGTAGATCGGCCAGGTGATGTCGGAGCCGATGTAGCTGAAGGCCACGGTGCGGGCCTGCGGCGCCAGCACGCCAGCGGCGTTCAGGGCGTCGATCCACAACTCCCAGTCCTGGCCGCCCATCACGGTGACGGTGTCGGCGATTTCCTGCTCGGTGGCCGGCTCGATGCTGGCCTCGATGATGGTGTCCTTGTTGGTGTCGATGGCGGTCGACTTGTACGGCTGACCGATTGGCTTCAGTGCCGAACGCACCAGCTCACCGGTCTGTGGCAGCTTGCGCACCGGCGAGGCCAGGGAGTAGATCACCAGGTCGACCTGGCCGCCCATTTCGTTCTTGATCAGCTCGATGACCTTGGCACGGGCTTCGTCGGAGAAGGCGTCACCGTTGATCGACTTGCTGTACAGGCCTTCGGCCTTGGCGAACTTGTCGAATGCGGCGGCGTTGTACCAGCCGGCGGTACCGGGCTTGGTCTCGGTGCCCGGCTTTTCGAAGAACACGCCCAGGGTATCGGCCTTGAAGCCGAACGCCGCGGTGATGCGCGCGGCCAGGCCGTAGCCGCTGGAGGCGCCGATCACCAGGACTTTCTTCGGACCATCCTCGCGCACGCCCAGCTTGCGGGTGGCTTCGATCTGGTCACGGACGTTGAGCTCGCAGCCCTTGGGGTGAGTCGTGGTGCAGATGAAACCGCGAACCTTGGGATGAATGATGGCCAATGTCTGTACCTCGTCAGGTTTAGGCTGGGGCAGCACCCGGATTCGGGGCGCTGCCGTTTGATCTAGAGGGTGAGACTACCCTCGCGGGATATCCGACACATATTACGGGGTGATTCAAAATCCTCGAACATTTTGTAGGAGCGGCCTTGTGCCGCGAAAGGGCCGCGAAGCGGCCCCGGCAATTTCAGCGATCTTCCGAAATCTGGGGCTGCTGCGCGGCCCTTTCGCGGCGCAAGGCCGCTCCTACAGGGACGGTGCTGGCTGCAAGGCTTCGCGCAACCATGCCAGGAACTGCCGCGCCAACGGATCCTCCTGGCTTTCCCAATGCACCAGGCAGCTCCACACCGGCCCGCGTACACGCTGTGCCGACAAGGGTCGCAAACGTCCCTCGTCGACCATCCGCTGCGCCAGCAGCTGACTGACCAGGGCAATCCCCAGCCCCTCGCCCGCCGCCTCCAGCAGCAGCCCCGGGTCGGAGAAATTCAGCCCCTTGCCCTGCTGCCCTACCTCCTCGCCGCCCTCCAGCTGCCAGTGGCTCCAGTCCACCTCGCGCTCGCCGTGCAAGGTCGTGCGCCCGGTCTCGGGCAATGTCGGATGACAGGCCGGATACAGCGTGTCCTGGTGTAGCACAGTGAAGCTGCATTCAGCCTGCGGGCCGATATCGTCGCGAATCGCCAGGTCGATGGTCTCGCTGGCCATGTCCGGCACCTCGAAGCTGGTGAACAGCCACAGGTCCACGTCCGGGTGACACCGGTGGAAATCCGCCAGGCGCGGTAACAGCCAATGCCGGGCGAAGGCCGGGGTGGTATTGACCACCAGCTGGTTGGGCTTGCGGTATTGGTCGAGACGACGAATCCCCACCGCCAGCTGCTGCAGCAAGGCCTGGGTGGTGCTGAGCAGGTCATGCCCGGCATCGGTCAGGCTGACACTGCGCCCGCTGCGATGAAACAAGGGCTGTTCCAGGTAGCTTTCCAGGCTGCGGATCTGCTGGCTGATCGCCGACTGGGTGAGGTTCAGGGCCTCGGCGGCCTTATGGAAGCTGCCCAGGCGGGCGGCGGCTTCGAAACCACGCAGGGCGTTGAGCGGGGGCCAATGCTTGAGCATGCTGATAAGCCTGACTAATCAGAAATACGCTAAATCTATCGTTTGTCGCGCCACTTTCCCAGCCATAACATGGGCAGCAACACCCGCGACGGCGGGCTTCGTTGATAACAATCCCTAATAGATCGGAGTTCACTATGACCCTGTCCCGCGACAGCGGCTGGCGCATGCCTGCCGAATGGGCCCGCCACGCCGCCACCTGGATGATCTGGCCACACAACAAGCCGCTGTGGGAGTCGGGCTGGGGCGTGACCCTGGCCGACGTGCAGCGCGACTATGCCCGCGTGGCCGCCGCCATCGCCCGCTTCGAGCCGGTGAAGATGGTGGTCGATCCTTCGGCCATGGCCATTGCCCGCGAACTGTGCGGCCCCGGCATCGAGCTGGTCGAACTGGCCGTGGACGACAGCTGGTGCCGCGACAGCGGCCCGACCTTCCTCGTCCACCCGCAACAGGGCGTGGCCGGCCTGAGCTGGCGCTTCAACGCCTGGGGCGACAAGTCCGAGCATGGCAAGGACCGCAGCCTGGCCCGGCGCATCCTCGACCACCTCGGCCTCGAAGGCCTGAGCACCCCGCTGTGCAACGAAGGCGGCGCCATCCACGTCGACGGCGAAGGCACGCTGATCACCACCGAGTCGGTGCTGCTCAATCCCAACCGCAACCCGGGCCTGAGCAAGGCCGACTTCGAGGACTGCTTCGCCCGCCTGCTGGGCATCCGCAAGACCATCTGGCTGCCGGGCGACCCGCAGTACGTCACCGGCGACATGACCGACGGCCATGTCGATGGCGTGTGCGCCTTCGCCCGCCCCGGCGTGCTGCTGGTGGACGCCACCCACGACCAGGGTTCGGTGTACGCCGAAGTGGCCCGCGAGAACCGCCGCGCCCTGGAACTGGCCACTGATGCCCAGGGCCGCTCGTTCGAGCTGCTCGACCTGTACGAGGCCACGGCGGCCGTGGACACCGAAGCCGAGGTGTTCTGCGCCTCCTACACCAACTTCTACCTGACCAACGGCGCGGTGATCATGCCGGCCTACGGCATCGACGCCGACCAGGCCGCCGCGCAGCAGCTGGCCCTGGCCTTCCCCGGCCGCGAGGTCGTGCCGGTGCGCATCGACCACATCGCCCACGGTGGCGGCGGCATCCACTGCATCACCCAGCAGCAGCCAGCGTGGCAGGGGGCGCGGCCATGAGCACCTTGCGCATCGCCACCACGCAGATGGCCTGCAGCTGGGACCTGGCCGCCAACCTCGACCGTGCCGAGCAGCTGGTGCGAGAGGCCGCCGCCCAGGGCGCCCAGGTGATCCTGCTGCAGGAACTGTTCGCCACCCCGTACTTCTGCATCGAGCAGTGCCACAGCCACCAGACCCTGGCCCAGGACTACCACGACAGCCCGTTGCTCAAGCGCTTCGCCGCCCTGGCCAAGGAGCTGGGCGTGGTGCTGCCGCTGAGCTGGTATGAGCGCGCCGGCAATGCCTTCTTCAACTCGCTGACCGTGGCCGACGCCGACGGCCACCTGCTGGGCATCTACCGCAAGACTCACATCCCCAACGCCATCGGCTATCAGGAGAAGGAGTACTTCAGCCCCGGCGACACCGGCTTCAAGGTCTGGGACACCGCCTTCGGCCGCCTGGGCATCGGCATCTGCTGGGACCAGTGGTTCCCCGAGACCGCCCGCTGCCTGGCGCTGATGGGCGCCGAGGTGCTGCTGTTCCCCACCGCCATCGGCTCGGAGCCGGGCGCCGCCGAGTTGGATTCGCGCGACCATTGGCAGATGGCCATGCGTGGCCACGCCGCCGCCAACCTGCTGCCGGTGGTGGCCGCCAACCGGGTCGGCCACGAGGTCGCCCGTAGTGACGACAACCTGTCGATGCACTTCTACGGCTCGTCATTCATCTGCGACCACAAAGGCGCCATGCTGCAAGAAGCCGACCGCGACAGCAGCGGCGTGTGGCTGCACGACCTGGACCTGGAAGGCATGCGCGAGGACCGCCTGACCTGGGGCATCTACCGTGACCGTCGCCCCAGCATGTATGCGCCGCTGATGACCCTCGACGGCCGTACCCCACAAACCGCGAGGGCCTGAACCATGCCAAGCCGTCCATCGAAACTGCTCGCCATCGCCGCCCTGGTGGCCTGCGCCGGCGCTGCCCAGGCCGAGCAGGAAGCCCTGCGTCTGTACAACTGGGCCGACTATTTTGCCGAGGACACCCTCAAGCGCTTCACCGCCGAAACCGGCATCCCGGTGATCTACGACGTCATGGACGGCAGCGAAGTGCTCGAGGCCAAGCTGATGTCCGGGCGCAGCGGCTATGACCTGGTGTTCCCCGGCGACACCGTGGCCGAACGGCTGATGCGCGCCGGCAGCCTGCGGCCGCTGGACCGCCAGCAACTGACCGCGCTGGATGACATCGAGCCCGGTCTGCGCCAGCTGCACGAGCGCTATCCCAAGGCCAGCCAGGCCACCGTGCCCTACACCTGGGGCACCATCGGCCTGACCATGGACGCGGCGAAGATCCGCGAGCGCATGCCCGACGCCCCGCTGGACAGCCTCGACCTGCTGTTCAAACCGGAGCTGGCGGCCAAGTTCGCCGACTGCGGCATCTCGATGATCGACTCGCCCGACGAAGTGCTGGCCGTGGTCCTCCACTACCTCGGTCGCGAACCACGCAGCGCCAAACGCGAAGACCTGGCCGCCGCCAGCGAACTGCTCAAGGGCATTCGCCCCTATGTGCGCAAGCTGCAGTCACAGCCGGTCACCGAGCTGGTCAACGGCAACACCTGCCTGTCGCTGGGCTACAGCGGCGACGTGATCCAGGCCCAGCGCACCGCCGAGGCTGCCGGCAAGGCCATCGACTTCCAGTACCGCGTGCCCCGCGAAGGCACCACGGTGTGGATGGACACCATGGCCATCCCCGCCGACGCCAAGCACCCGGAATACGCCTATCGTTTCATCAACTTCGTCATGCGCCCGGAGAACATGGCCGCGATCAGCAACTTCACCGGCTACCCCACCGCCAGCGCCAAGGCCCGCCCATTGGTGGACGCGCGCCTGCGTGACAACCCGGACATCTACCTCGCCGATGCCACCTACACCCGGCTGATCCCGGGCAAGGACATCCCCCAGGCCGATATGCGTGCGCGCATGCGCGTCTGGACCCGTTTCAAGACTGCACAGGACTGACCCCATGCCCACTCGCCGTACCTTCCTCCAGCAAATGAGCGTCGTCGCCGGCCTCGGCGCCGCCGCCAGCTTTGGCCTGCCGTTCGGCAGCAACAGCGCCCGCGCCAGCGAGGCCGGTCGCTGGTTCATGCCCGACGAGGGTGAACCGCACCAGCGCGCCTACATCGCCTTCGGCGCCCAGGACGCCATCTGGGAAGACTTCACCGAAGACGTCCAGGCCGCGCTCGGGCGCATCGCCCGTGCCATCGCCGCGTTCCAGCCGGTGACGGTGTTCTGCCGCGCCAGCGAGCGCGACATCGCCGAGGAGGAATGCGGCAGCCACAACATCACCTATGTCGAGACCGAGCTGGACGATATCTGGATGCGCGACATCGGCGCCAACTTCGTGGTCGACGACGATGGCGCGCTGGGCGCGGTGGACTTCAACTTCAACGGCTGGGGCGGCAAGCAGCAGCACCGCTACGACGCCAAGCTGGCAGCCCGCGTCGCCAGGCTGGCCGGCGCCCAGTACCAGCAGAGCGAACTGGTGGGCGAAGGTGGCGGTATCGAGGTGGACGGCCACGGCACCGGGATCATGACCGAGAGCAGCTGGATCAACAGCAACCGCAACCCGGGTTGGAGCAAGGCTCAGGTCGAGGCGGAGCTGAAGGAGCGGCTGGGGCTGCGCAAGATCATCTGGCTGCCGGGCATCAAGGGCAAGGACATCACCGATGCCCATGTGGACTTCTATGCGCGCTTCGCGGCGCCCGGCGTGGTGGTGGCGAACCTGGACAACGATCCGGACTCGTACGATCACGAAGTGACCCTTGAGCACCTGGAAATCCTGCGCAACGCCACCGATGCCGATGGCCGCAAGTTGCAGGTGCACACGATGTCGCCACCGCTCAAGCCTCGGCGCAGCAAGTTCAGCGAGGACAATCCGGACTTCGCGGCGGGGTATATCAACTACTTCGTCATCAATGGCGCGGTGATCGCGCCGCAGTTCGGTGACCGCAGTGCCGACGAGAAGGCGCGGGCGTTGCTGGTGAAGCTGTATCCGGGGCGCAAGGTGGTGCAGCTGAATATCGATGCGATCGCGGCGGGTGGGGGCGGGATTCACTGCGTGACCAACCAGTGCCCGGCGGTGTAGATACGATTATCGCGGGGCAAGCCCGCTCCCACGCCAGTTTGGAACATGCAGGTCTGGCGTGGGAGCGGGCTTGCCCCGCGATGGGCTACACCTCACGGATCCTCGAACCTGCGCCGCCCCGTCACCATCGACCATGGCAGGTTCTCGCGCAGCCGCACGCTCTCCACCAGCGCCGCCAGCAAGTGCACGCAGACCAGCGCCAGCACGCCATCGGCCAGCCAGCTGTGCAGCGTTTCCAGCCACTCGGCGCCCCACAACGCATCCACCTCCAGCATCATCCAGCCGGTCAGGCCCAGGCTGGCGATGCCGGTCATCATCAGCACCATCACCAGCGCGCCGATCGGCGTGTGCCCCAGGCGGTGATAACGCTCACCGCGCCACAGCGCCCGGGCATGGCCCAGCAGCCGCGCAGGCGTCGGCCAGAAGTCCGCCCAGCGCGCACTGCGCGGCCCGACGAAGCCCCACGTCAGCCGTATCACCAGGCACACGCAGGCGTAGTAACCCAGCCACTGGTGCCAGTCGTCACCGGCCTCGTTGAAGAAATAGTCGCCGAAGAACACCAGCGCGAGCGACCAGTGACACACCCTGAGCAAGGGGTCCCACAGCCGCACGCTGGCGGTCACTTATGGTACTCGGTCTTGACCGCCTTGCCCGTCACCGGGTCGTGGTAGATCTCGACCTTGCGGCCGTCCTTGTCGAACCCGTAGATCTCGTAGCAGTTGCCCTTGGTGATCTGGAACTTGTTGATCTTGTAGCCCTGCTCCTTGAGCTGGTCCTGGAACTTGTCGGCATCCTGCCAGGTGCCGCGATCGGCGGTGGTGCACTCTGTCTTGGCGAACGCACCGGCACTGGCGAGCAGCAGGGTGATGGCGAGCACTGAACGGCGCATGAATGGACCCCTTCTGGTTGGTGGGAACCAGCCAAGCTTAGCCCGCCCGATTGAAGGCACCGCCGCAAGCCAATCATTCATTTGAATTTCAGATCAATGGCAAAGAAAAACAAACTTCTCAAATAAGCCCCGGGCGGGGATGCTGTGAGGATCACGCCCGCATCCCGGAGAACAACAATGAACGAAGTCGTCATCGTCGCCGCCACCCGCACTGCCATCGGCAGTTTCCAGGGGGGCCTGGCCAACGTCTCCGCCGTGGAGCTGGGCGCCGCCGTGATCCGCCAGCTGCTGGCCCAGACCCTGCTGGACCCGGCCCAGGTCGACGAAGTGATCCTCGGCCAGGTACTCACCGCCGGCGCCGGCCAGAACCCCGCCCGCCAGGCCGCCGTGAAGGCCGGCCTGCCCTTCGAGGTCCCTGCCCTGACCCTGAACAAGGTCTGCGGCTCGGGCCTCAAGGCCCTGCACCTGGCCACCCAGGCCATCCGCTGCGGTGACGCCGAGGTGGTGATCGCCGGCGGCCAGGAAAGCATGAGCCTGGCGCCCTACGTGATGCCTTCGGCGCGCACCGGCCAGCGCATGGGCCACGGCCAGCTGATCGACAGCATGATCACCGACGGCCTGTGGGACGCCTTCAACGACTACCACATGGGCATCACCGCCGAGAACCTGGTGGACAAGTACGCCCTCACCCGCGAACAACAGGACGCCTTCGCCGCCGAGTCGCAGCGCAAGGCCGTGGCCGCCATCGAGACCGGGCGTTTCAAGGACGAGATCACCCCGATCCACATCCCGCAGAAAAAAGGCGAGCCGCTGGTGTTCGACACCGATGAACAACCCCGCCCCGGCACCACCGCCGAATCCCTCGGCAAGCTGCGCGCCGCGTTCAAGAAAGACGGCAGCGTCACCGCCGGCAACGCCTCCAGCCTCAACGACGGCGCCGCCGCGGTGCTGCTGATGAGCGCCGCCAAGGCCAAGGCCCTGGGCTTGCCGGTGTTGGCGAAGATCGCCGCCTACGCCAGCGCCGGCGTGGACCCGGCGATCATGGGCATCGGCCCTGTGTCGGCGACCCAGCGCTGCCTGGACAAGGCCGGCTGGCAATTGGCCGATCTGGATTTGATCGAGGCCAACGAAGCCTTTGCCGCCCAGGCGCTGGCGGTGGGCAAACAGCTGGAATGGGATGCGGCGAAGGTCAATGTCAACGGCGGCGCCATCGCCCTGGGCCACCCGATCGGCGCCTCGGGCTGCCGGGTGCTGGTGACCCTGCTGCACGAAATGATCAAGCGCGATGCGAAGAAGGGCTTGGCGACCCTCTGCATCGGCGGCGGTCAGGGCGTAGCCCTGGCAATCGAGCGTTAATTCTCGCCGCCTGAACCTCAGCCGTCGCCTGGCACTGGCTTGAACCGGTGCCCGCGGCGGCGCGCCTCAGTCCTCCAGCAGCGTACAGGCCATCACCAGCGCGTCTTCGCGCCCGCCCGCCACCGGATAGTAGTCTCGACGCCGGCCGATCTCGTTGAACCCATAGCGCTCATACAGGCGATAGGCCGACTGGTTGCTGGCGCGCACTTCGAGGAAACACTCGCGGCCATTGAGCTGGTAGGCCCGCGCCATCAGGTGCTCGAGCAGGCGCAGGCCCAACCCGCAGCCCTGGTTTTCCGGCTTGACGGTGATATTGAGCAGGTGCGCCTCGTCGATGATCACGTTGATCACGCCATGGCCGACTTGCTGCTGGCCAACGAACATCAACCACACTTCATAGGACTTCAGCGCATCCAGGAAGATGCCGCGGGTCCAGGGGTGGCTGAAGGCGGCATATTCGATCTTAAGCAGGGCATCCAGATCCGCCTCGGTTGCCGGGCGGAAACTGATCGAGTCACTCATTCAACGCTCTTCCAGCGCGCCATCAGCTGGCGCATGGCTTTCCAGACGTCCGCCTTGCGTTGCGGCTCGTCCATCAACAGTTCAAGGCCGGGCAAGGCCCAGGCGTTGCCGAGCAGGTCGACCTCGAGTTCTTGGTAGTAGGCTTCGGCATCGGCCTGGCCGGCGAAGCGGATGGCCGGCAGGCCGAGCAGCCACAGGCAGGTGCACGGCGCCTCTTCCAGGCGCGCGGCGATGAAACCCTGGACGAAGTCGCGGGCGGCGTCCGGGCCCTGGTCCATGTTGCCGCGCATCAGCAACGGCCAGCGCACCGGCTCGCCGATGATCTGCGGGGCATCCGGCAGGCCGGCGGCACGCAGCATGTCCTTGAGCAGTAGGTACGACGGATCGCGGCTCTGGAACGGCTGGCCGGTGGCCAGCTCGACCAGCAGCAGGCAACTGCCAGCGCGCAGCAACTGCAGGGCGAAGCGTGGTGGCGGTACCGGCGCCGGGCGTGGCGCGGGGGCCTCCTGCTCGGCCTCGACCGGCTTGGCGGCCGGTTTCGGCGCGCTGCCCGGGCGCGGGATTTCGATCTTCGGCCGCTCGGCACGTGCCTGAGGGGCCGCCGGGGTGGCGTTCGGCGCAGGCGCGGGAGCGGCCGGACGCACTTCGAAATCGAGTTCCTCGACCGGCGCCACCGGCAACAGCAGCTCCGGCCGCGACGGGGCGGCGAACGGCAGTTCAGCGCGCGGCAGCCAGTGCACCACTTGCATGGCGGACAGGTAGGCGCGGCGGCGGGACTCGATCAGCAAGGCGCGGGTATCCGGGGATAGACGAAACAGTCGGGCATTCTAACGCCGTTGCCCAGGATGCGCCGCAACAGATTATCGGCCATCGCGGGGCAAGCCCGCTCCCACGCCTTAATGCAGGTGTGGGAGCGGGCTTGCCCCGCGATGGGGCCGGTAAATCCCCCCTTGAGCCTCAGGGTTGTCCCCATAACAGACCAAGGGGTGAAATCCTCCCCCCCGGATGCAGTACAATCGCCCCTTTTATTTGGCAACGAGTCGACCCGCCAATGATCGAACCCAAGCGCGTCCTGCGCGCCCTAGCCGAACACTGGGCCCTGATCGAGCCGCTGTGCGAGCGCTTCGACCAGGGCACCCTGAGCCTGGTCGAGCTGCGCCAGCAGCTGGCCCGCCAGCAGGTGGAAAGCACCCCGCAGGACATCACCCAGCTGCTCGACGTGTGGATCCGCCTGGACATCCTGGTCCCGGTGGCCAAGAGCCCGAACCGTTTCGAGCTCAACGCGCAGATCCACGATTTCCTCGCCTACCTGCGCCGCGAACACCGGCTGGGCCTGTGCCTGGAGATCGAGGCTTACCTGCGCCACCTGGAACGCCTCGCCGGGCATATCCAGGACGCCTTCGACAACCGCGACAGCGACGACTTGGCGCGCCAGCTGCGCCTGCTCGACATGCGCGTGCGCGACGTGTTGAAGAAGCTCGACAACGACGAACAGGCGCTGGTGGCCGTGGCCGAGCGGGCCAAGACCAGCAACCGCCAGATCCCCCTGCGCCAGCGCTACGCCGAAGTGCTGGCGACCTGGGACGAGTACGTCGAACCGATGATCCAGCTGGTCAACGCCGACGGCGCCTTCGAGCAGGGCGTGCGCAAGGTCGAGACCGTGCTGCTGCGCCTTTTGGGCGAGCAGGCGCGCCTGGGCCACCTGGTCGACGACGACATGCTGCTGCGCACCCATGCGCGCATCCTCGAAATGCAGACCAGCGCCCAGCTGACCCTGCGCCACGCCCGCGAACTGCTGCTGCCGCTGCGCGAAGAAGCGCGCCGGCACAACGCCGTGACCCGTGGCGCCGCCCTGGCCTTGTCGGTGATCCGCAAGAAGGGCATCGACGCCGTGCCGCAGGCCGCCATGCCGCTGTTCACCCGCCCACAGAGCACCTTCCTCGGCAGCGCCAGCCAAGTTGAAGCCTACGTCTACGCCCTGGCCCGCTTCGAGCCCAAGCCTGCGCGCTTCCCGAAGGCGCACAAGACCCAGAAGGGCCCGCTGCCCCGCGCCCCACGCACGGTCAAGGAAATGCTCGAACGCTGCGAAGACGCCCTGCCGCTGCCGGACCTGATGGTCTGGCTGCTGGAGCAGGAGCCCGAGGGCGCCACCGACGAACTGCTGTACTGGTTCTCGCGCCTGTCGCGCGAGAAGCGCTTCAGCCGCGAGCGCCTCGATCGCCAGCAATACCTCACCCGCGAACACCTGGTCAGCCTGCGCTCCTTCGCCCTGACCTCCAGCCGCGACAACAAGCCGGCGACCACGACCGAATCCACCGCGAGCCCCGTCCATGCATCTTGATCTTTCCGAACTGTCCCAGCTCGCGCCGATCTTCCGCGAGCTGTTCAAGGGCTTCCACATCAGCCGCCGCGACCCGGAGCTGTACGCCCAGCTGTCGAACTTCCAGGACCAGTACCGCACCCTGTTCAAGGCCCTGGGCTTCGAGCTGGTCTGCGACACCCGCGGCTTCTACTACTTCGTCCCCGAGCAGGCCGCCGCGCAGGTCAACAAGACCGCCCAGCGCCTGTCGCTGTTCACCTTCATCCTGGTCGAGCACCTGGCCGACCAGGGCCGCGACCCGATGGCCGTGCTCGATGGTGGCAGCATCGGCCGCGACGAGTTGCCATCGCTGCTGGACAAGTACCGCGACCTGTTCCTGCAGGCCGAAGTGCAGACCGTCGACGAGCTCGAAGAAAAGATCATGCGCCGCATGACCCAGCTGGGCTTCGCCTTCGAAGAGGGCGGCATCTACCGCTTCATGCCGCCGATGCACCGTTTCCTCGACGTGTGCCTGTCGGTCCAGCAGGACCGCGACCTGGCCGCCACCCTGCACAGCGACCTGCCGCTGCCGGTGCCCGTGCTGGTGGTGGAAGAAACCCCCGAGGAACTCAACCGCACCGACGACCCGCTCGACCTCACCCCGTTCGACGGCGAGGAAAGCGAAGAGGACGCCCTGGCCCGGGCGATCCGCGAAGAGCAACAGGAGATTGACGCATGAGCCAGGAACGCTACGGCATCCGCCGCTTCGCACTGCTCAACACCGCCGGCTACAGCCTCGGCCTGTTCCCCCTGGAACACCCGCTGTCGGTCTACGGCGCCAACAACCTGGGTAAATCGGCGTCGATCAACGCCCTGCAGTTCCCGATCCTGGCGCGCATGTCCGACATGAGCTTCGGCAAGTACAGCCTGGAACAGTCGCGGCGCTTCTACTTCGCCACCGACACCAGCTACATCCTCACCGAACTGAACCTGCCCCACGGCCCGCACGTGATCGGCGTGGTCGGTCGCGGCCCGGGCGGCGGCTTCGGCCACCAGTTCTTCGCCTACCAGGGCGAGCTGGACCTGGCCCACTACCAGAAAGACGACACCTGCCTGCGCCAGAAGGAGCTGTTCACCAACCTCGAGCGCCATGGCCTGAAAGCCTACGAGCTCAAGCCGGACGAGCTGCGCCGGTTGCTGGTCGGCGGCCACACCTCGGTGCCGCTGGACCTGACCCTGATCCCGCTGCGCTCGACCAGCGAGCAAAGCCTGAAGACCTTCCGCGCACTGTTCATCAACCTGCTGCACATGCGCGAGATCACCGCCGCCAAGCTCAAGCAGCTGTTCCTCGACGCCTTCGAGCACAGCCTGCGCTCGGGCAGCGTCGACTACATCGCCGCCTGCGAAGAGGCCTTCCGCGACGTGCGCCGCATGGAGGGCGACTACAACGCCCTGGTGGCCGCAGGCCCACTGGTCGAGGCCCTGGCCGGTGGCGTGGCCCAACGCGACATCCTGCGCGGCAAGCTGCACCGCATCTCGCCCTTGCTCGACAACCTGCTGGGCACCTGGCAGGAATACGCCATGGCGCGCAAGGAAGAGCTGGTAATCCAGTCCGAGCACTACCGTGGCGAGCAGGACCGCCTGCAGAACGACCAGCGCGGCGGTACCCAGGAGCTGATGCGCCTGGAGCGCGAGATTACCGGCATCCAGCGTTGGCTGGGTGAGCTGTCGGTGCTCAAGCACCGCTTCGCCCTGGTCACCGACGTCAAGGTCCTGGAGCAGCAGCTGCTGGCGGCCAAGGACGCCCACGACGAACTGGCCGGCGCCCTGGCCCAGTCGCGACAGTTCTCCGCCGAGGACCTCGACGAGCGCGTGCGCGACCTGGAAAAACGCGTCAAGGCAGTCAAGCAGCAGCTCGACCACGCCGACAACAACAGCTACGCCCGCCTGCGCGAGGAGTTCTCGCAGCAGGACGTCGACCGCCTGATGCGCCTGTTCAACGGTGCGCTGTTCAGCCTGCCGCTGGGTGACCGTGGCATCGAGCTGGACGACAGCGACGTCTGGGTGAAGACCCTCGAAGGCGTGCTCGACCGCTTCAAGGGCGAACGCTTCGAAGTGCCGGGCCTGTCCATCGACATCTCGCACATCGACCCACCCGCGCTGCAGGCCCTGGCCGACCGCGCCGCCCTGCGCGACCAGAAAGAGCGCCTGGAAAAAGAACTCAAGCAGCTCAAGACCCAGCAGGCCGTGGCCCTCGACCGCGCCGCCAGCAAGGCGCAGACCGAGGCCCTGTACCAGCAGGTGCTGGATGCGCAGAAGGCCCTGGAAGACTTCCGCCGCACCGAGACCCTGGCCGCCGAAGAGCCGGAGAAGATGGAGCAACTGGGCCAGCTGGAAGCCGCCCAGGACGAGCTCAAGCGCTCCAGCGACGCCTTCACCGAACGCGTCCAGCAACTGTCGGCCAAGCTGCAGCTGGTGGGCCGGCAGATCGCCGACCTCGAAGCCAAGCAGCGCACCCTGGAAGACGCCCTGCGCCGTCGCCAGCTGCTGCCGGCCGACCTGCCGTTCGGCACGCCGTTCATGGAGGCGATCGACGACTCCATGGACAACCTGCTGCCGCTGCTCAACGACTACCAGGACAGCTGGCAGGCGCTGCAGCGCGTCGACAACCAGATCGAGGCGCTGTACGCCCAGGTGCGCCTGAAGGGCGTGGCCAAGTTCGACAGCGAAGACGACATGGAGCGCCGCCTGCAGCTGTTGATCAACGCCTACTCGCACCGCACCGAGGAAGCGCTGACCCTGGCCAAGGCCCGCCGCGCCGCGGTCACCGACATCGCCCGGACCCTGCGCAACATCCGCAGCGACTACGACAGCCTCGAGCACCAGCTGGCGCTGTTCAACCGCGAGATCAACAAGCGCCAGGTGTCGAACCTGGAGAGCTTCCGCGTGGTGCTGGCACCGAACAAGGAAGCGCTCCGGCACATCGACCAGATCATCCACAGCGCCGGCCAGTACGAGGAAGGCGAAACCCTGTCGGTGTTCGACCTCACGCAAAGCGCCGAGCAGGATCACAAGAACGAAGAGGCCAAGGAGTACCTGGCGCGGCTGGTGGCGGCCAACCACAACCAGCTGGGCCTGAAGGACCTGTTCGAACTGGCCTTCGAGATCACCAAGATCAACAGCCAGCCGGTGATTCACGCCGACATCGACGGCGCTGCGTCCAACGGCACCACCATGACCATCAAGGCGCTGACCAACATGTACCTGTTGCTGCACCTGATGGACCGCGACCTGGCCGGGCGCATTCGCCTGCCGTACTACCTCGACGAGGCGGCGGACATCGACGAACGCAACCAGGCGGCGTTGCTGGAGACCAGCCAGCAGCTGGGCTTCGTGCCGATCCTGGCGAGCGTGAAGCCGCAGGTGTCGGCGCGGGTGGCGATCGACCTGGAAGGCGGCAGCGGGCCGAATGGCATCTACATCGACGAGGCGGACTGGAAGTACATCAGCCGTCGCGACGAAGTGAAGGCGATCGTGCGCGAGGATGAGGCCGAGGAACTGGCCTGATTAGGTGCATGGGGCCGCTTCGCGGCCCTTTCGCGGCACAAGGCCGCTCCTACAGGGATATGCGTCCCCCTGTAGGAGCGGCCTTGTGCCGCGAAAGGAGGCCAAAGGCCTCCCAAAAATCGGGAAGTTACTGCTGTGCCCAAGGCACAATCGGAATCGCCGTCACCGCATTCTGCGGGCTGCCTTCGATCACCCGGTCGCTGTACACCAGGTACACCAGCGTATTGCGCTTCTTGTCGAGGAACCGCACCACCAGCATGGTCTTGAACACCAGCGAGGTGCGCTCCTTGAACACCTCCTCGCCATCTTTCAACTCACCCTTGAAGTGAATCGGCCCCACCTGGCGGCAGGCAATCGACGCCTCGGCACGGTCCTCGGCCAGCCCCAACCCACCTTTCAAGCCACCGGTCTTGGCCCGCGACAGGTAGCAGGTCACGCCGTCGACCTTCGGGTCGTCGAACGCCTCGACCACGATGCGGTCATTGGGCCCGACGAACTTGAACACGGTGGACACCTGGCCGATTTCCTCGGCCCCGGCCAGCATCGGCAGCAGCAGCGCCGCCACGGCAAACATCCTTTTCAGCACGGTGATCTCCTTCAGACCAGGACCAGGTTATCGCGATGCACCAGCTCAGGCTCGGCGCTGTAGCCCAGCAGGCTCTCGATGGCGTCGGACGGCTGGCCGATGATCTTCTGCGCCTCCAGGGCGCTGTAGTTGGCCAGGCCCCGGGCCACTTCCAGGCCATCGGGGCCGACGCAGACCACCATCTCGCCACGGCGGAAGCTACCCTGCACGGTCTTCACGCCCACCGGCAGCAGGCTCTTGTTCGATTCGCGCAGGGCCTTCACCGCGCCGTCGTCGAGCACCAGGGTGCCACGGGTCTGCAGGTGGCCGGCCAGCCACTGCTTGCGCGCGGCGAGCATGCCGCGCTCGGGCGACAGCAGGGTGCCCAGGCGCTCGCCGGCCTTCAGGCGATCCAGCACGCGCTCGATACGGCCACCAATGATGATGGTGTGGGCACCGGAACGGGCGGCCAGGCGCGCGGCGCGCAGCTTGGTCTGCATGCCGCCGCGGCCCAGGGCGCCACCGGTACCGCCGGCCACGGCGTCCAGCGACGGGTCGTCGGCACGGGCTTCGTAGATCAGCTGGGCTTCGGGGTTGTTGCGCGGGTCGGCGTCGAACATGCCGTCGCGGTCAGTGAGGATCACCAGCAGGTCGGCTTCCACCAGGTTGGCCACCAGGGCGGCCAGGGTGTCGTTGTCGCCGAAGCGGATCTCGTCGGTGACCACGGTGTCGTTCTCGTTGATCACCGGCACCACGCCCAGGTCGACCAGCGTGCGCAGGGTGCTGCGGGCATTGAGGTAACGCTTGCGGTCGGAGAGGTCGTCGTGGGTCAGCAAGATTTGCGCGGTGTGCTTGCCATGCTCGCCAAAGCTCGACTCCCAGGCCTGCACCAGGCGCATCTGGCCGATCGAGGCGGCGGCCTGCAGCTCGTTCATCGCGCTCGGTCGCGAGGTCCAGCCCAGCTGGCTCATGCCGGCGGCCACGGCCCCGGAGGAGACCAGCACCAGTTCCACGCCCGCTTCACGCAGGGCCACCATCTGCTCGACCCACACCGCCATGGCGCCGCGGTCGAGGCCCTTGCCATCGGCGGTCAGCAGCGCGCTGCCGATCTTCACGACCCAGCGCTGGGCGCCAGTCACCTTGCTTCGCATCTTCTCTTCCAACCTATGTCGAATCTGTAGATACCGTGGATACAAAAACGCCGCTCCAGAGAGCGGCGTTTAGTGTACTGCAACCGATCAGTCGCGCACGTAAATGATTTCCGGGCCGTCTTCGTCGTCCTCGAAGTCATCCCAGTCATCATCGTCACCGATGTCGTGCACGCTCTTGACGCCAGTACGACGCAGGGTGCGGGCATCGTCCAGGGCCTGCAGCTGGGCACGGGCCTCGTCCTCGATGCGCTGGTCGAGCTCGGCCAGTTCCTCGGCGTAGGCCGGGTCGTTGGCCAGGCGGTCGGCGCGGTCTTCGAGGTAGCGCATCAGGTCGTGGCTGAGCTTCTCGGTGCCCTGCTTGGCGATGGCCGAGATGACATAGACCGGACCGTCCCAGTTCAGGCGCTCGACCACTTCCTTGACGCGCTCATCCTTCTCGTCGTCCATGATCATGTCGGCCTTGTTCAGCACCAGCCAGCGCTCACGGTCGACCAGCGCCGGGCTGAACTGCGCCAGCTCGTTGATGATGATCTCGGCGGCATCGGCCGGGCTGCTGCCGTCCAGCGGCGCCAGGTCGACCAGGTGCAGCAGCACGCGGGTACGGGCCAGGTGCTTGAGGAAGCGGATGCCCAGGCCGGCACCTTCGGAGGCGCCTTCGATCAAGCCGGGGATGTCGGCGATGACGAAGCTCTTCCAGCGGTCGACACTGACCACGCCCAGGTTCGGCACCAGGGTGGTGAACGGGTAGTCGGCGACTTTCGGCTTGGCGGCCGAGACCGAGCGGATGAAGGTGCTCTTGCCGGCGTTCGGCAGGCCCAGCAGGCCGACGTCGGCCAGGACCTTCATTTCCATCTTCAGGTCGCGCTGATCGCCGGGCTTGCCCGGGGTGGTCTGGCGCGGCGCCCGGTTGGTGCTGGACTTGAAGCGGGTGTTGCCCAGGCCGTGCCAGCCGCCCTGGGCGACCATCAGCTTCTGGCCCGGGGTGATCAGGTCACCGATGACTTCCTGGGTGGCTGCGTCGATCACGGTGGTGCCCACCGGCACGCGCAGGAACAGGTCATCGCCCTTCTTGCCGGTGCAGTCGGTGCTGCCGCCGTTGGAGCCGCGCTGGGCTTCGTGGTGACGGGTGTAGCGGTAGTCGACGAGGGTGTTGAGGTTCTCGTCGGCCACCATGTACACCGAACCGCCGTCGCCACCGTCACCGCCGTTGGGGCCACCGTTCTCGATGAATTTCTCGCGGCGGAAGCTCATGCAACCGTTGCCGCCGTCACCGGCCTTAACCCGGATCGATACTTCGTCTACAAACTTCATTCAAAACCGCCTCTCGTCGGACGACGAGTCGAAAACCAGAAAACCATGAGGCTCTTGCAAAAATGAGCGCGGCGGCCCCGTACCATCAGAAACCAACGCCGGCAGCCCAGACAAACAGCTTTGCAAGAGGCTCACCACAAACGAAAAAGCCCCGTCGCATGACGGGGCTTCTGGAGCGACGTCGCGATTAAGCGGCGACGATGCTCACGTAACGGCGCATGAACTCGCCTTTCTTCTCGAACTTGATCACGCCTTCGATCTTGGCGAACAGGGTGTGATCCTTGCCCATGCCAACGCCGTAGCCAGCGTGGAATTCGGTGCCGCGCTGACGGACGATGATGTTGCCCGGCTTGATCACCTGGCCGCCATACATCTTCACGCCAAGGCGTTTAGATTCTGAGTCGCGACCGTTACGAGTACTACCACCAGCCTTCTTGTGAGCCATGGTTCAATTCTCCAATAAATTCAGGGGATCGGGGCGATTAAGCCTGGATACCGGTGATTTTGATTTCGGTGAACCACTGGCGGTGGCCCATGCGCTTCATGTGGTGCTTACGACGACGGAACTTGATGATGCGAACCTTGTCGTGGCGGCCTTGCGAAACGACTTCGGCCACTACTTTAGCACCAGCAACAACTGGAGCGCCGATGGTGACTTCTTCACCGTTGGCGACCAGCAGGACGCGATCGAAGGTCACGGATTCGCCAGTGGCGACTTCCAGTTTTTCGATCTTGAGGAATTCACCTTCAGCGACTTTGTACTGCTTGCCGCCGGTAACGATTACTGCGTAAGACATGGTATTTCTCCGATAATCCTGCTCACCCAGCGCTTTATATGATGAGTATTGGCTGGCATGGCTGCACAAGGCTGGAACGGCCCGGTGCAATTGCGTAAGGCAGGTGCTGCCCAGGAAGTTAGGGTGCGCGATTGTACGCAACCCCATAAATGCTTGCAAGTACCGGCCCGGGGCCACGGCCACCGCGCCTTGACACACCGGGACCCGCGACCTAGCATGCCGCGCAACCTCAATGGAGCAGCCGATGCAACCCCAATCCTTCTACCGCGCGGTAGCTGATGATTTCAGCGCCGTCGACGAGATCATCAAGAAGCAGCTGACCTCGCGCGTCCCGCTGGTATCGAAGATCGGCGACTATATCACCTCCGCCGGCGGCAAACGCCTGCGCCCGCTGCTGGTGTTGCTGTGCGGCAAGGCCCTGGGCCGCGAAGGCGACGACCTGCGCCTGCTGGCGGCGACCATCGAGTTCCTGCACACCGCCACCTTGCTGCACGACGACGTGGTCGACATGTCCGGCATGCGCCGTGGCCGCTCCACCGCCAACGCCCTGTGGGGCAACGCGCCGAGCGTGCTGGTGGGCGACTTCCTCTATTCGCGCTCGTTCGAGATGATGGTCGAGCTGGGCTCGATGCCGGTCATGCAGATCCTCTCCAAGGCCACCCGGGTGATCGCCGAGGGTGAAGTGCTGCAGCTGTCGCGCGTGCGTGACGCCAGCACCACCGAAGAGGTGTACATGGACGTCATCCGCGGCAAGACCGCGATGCTGTTCGAGGCCTCGACCCACAGCGCCGCCGCGCTGGCCGGCGCCACCGACGAGCAGCGCGAAGCACTGCGCACTTTCGGCGACCACCTGGGCGTGGCCTTCCAGCTGGTCGACGACCTGCTCGACTACAAGGGCGACTCCGAGACCCTGGGCAAGAACGTCGGCGACGACCTGGCCGAAGGCAAGCCGACCCTGCCGCTGATCTACACCATGCGCGAAGGCACCCCGGAGCAGGCCGCGCTGGTGCGCCAGGCGATCCAGAAAGGTGGCCTGGAAGACCTGGAGCAGATCCGCATCGCCGTCGAGGCATCCGGCGCCCTGGACTACACCGCGCAGATGGCCCGCGACTACGTCGCCCGCGCCATCGCCTGCCTGGAAGTGCTGCCGGCCAGCGAGTACCGGGATGCCCTGGTCGAGCTGAGCGAGTTCGCGGTCGCACGCACCCACTGATTCATCGCAACACCCTCATCGCGGGGCAAGCCCGCTCCCACGCCAGCACACATCATGGCGTGGGAGCGGGCTTGCCCCGCGATGCATTTGTGCAGCCAGCACCAAAACCTTATACAATGTGCGCCTTTACCCGCCTGTACTTGAAAGGAAACGCCGTGAGCACTCTGCCACCCTGCCCCAAATGCAACTCCGAATACACCTATGAGGATGGCACCCAACTGATCTGCCCCGAATGCGCCCACGAGTGGTCGGCCAACGGCGAAGCCGAAGCCGCCAGCGACGACGTGGTGAAGAAGGATTCGGTCGGCAACGTCCTGCAGGACGGCGACACCGTCACCGTGATCAAGGACCTCAAGGTCAAGGGTTCGTCCCTGGTGGTCAAGGTCGGCACCAAGGTCAAGAACATCCGTCTGTGCGATGGCGACCACGACATCGACTGCAAGATCGACGGCATCGGCGCGATGAAGCTCAAGTCCGAGTTCGTGCGCAAGGTCTGATCTCCTGCCCCTCGGGGCTGCCCTGCGGGCGGCCCTGACAGATCCTGCAACAGGATCGCCTGCACCATTTGGAAGATTTCTTCCAGTAGTCTCTTGCTATTTTGATAATAAGAATTATTCTCATTGGAAACGCTATCCAAGGAGAATAGCCATGACCTATCTGATCGACGCCTGGCTCGACCGCCCCCACCCCTACCTGCGTATCCTCCACCGCGAGACTGGCGAAGTGTGCGCCGTACTCGAGGAAGACGCGCTCGACGAACTGCGTGACCAGGGTGACCTGGACCTCACGGGGTTGAATTCGAGTGAACCCGGGGTGCTCAAGGAGCTGGTGAGGAATCTGTTTCTGTTCTGCTATGCGCGGGCGTTGCGCCCGGGGGGAACGGATTGGAACTGAAAGGCATCGCGGGGCAAGCCCGCTCCCACTGGTGCTCTGCTACCTCGTGGGAGCGGGCTTGCCCCGCGATCAGGCATTACAGAACGTCGAGCAGCTCGACGTCGAACACCAGGGTGCTGTGCGGCGGGATGCTGCCGACGCCCTGGGCGCCGTAGGCCAGCTCGCTCGGCACGTACAGGCGCCATTTGCTGCCGGCGTTCATCAGCTGCAGGGCCTCGGTCCAGCCAGCGATCACGCCACCGACCGGGAATTCGGCCGGCTGGCCGCGCTCGTAGGAGCTGTCGAACACGGTGCCGTCGATCAGGGTACCGTGGTAGTGGGTACGCACGTTGTCTTCGCGGGTCGGCTTGGCGCCTTCGCCTGCGGTCAGCACTTCGTACTGCAGGCCCGAGGCCAGGGTCACGATGCCTTCGCGCTTGGCGTTGAAGGCCAGGAAGTCCTTGCCGGCGGCAGCGGCGGCTTCGGCCTTGGCTGCGGCTTCGGCCTGCATCACTTCGCGGATGACCTTGAAGGCGGCCGACAGGTCTTCTTCGCTGACGCGGCTGTCGGCGCCGTTGAAGGCGTCGGTCAGGCCGGCAACGATAGCGTTCAGGTTGACGCCTGGTGGCGGGTTGTCACGCAGCTGGCCGCCCAGTTGGCGGCCGATGCCGTAGCTGACGCGGGATTCGTCGGTGGACAGGTTGAGTTCGGACATTGGCTTGCTCCGCTTAAGGGCGCACTGCATCCGCGCCCTAATGAAAAGGGCGAGCAGCCTAGCACACTGGTGCCGCGCGAAGCAGCTACCAGGCCGAACGCTGGGAAATCGGGACCTTGAGGTCTTCTTCCGGGTGCAGACCCAGGCCACACATCTCATCCTGCACGGACCAGTGCACCAGGTTCATCGATAGCAAGGGGAGCGATTGCAGAAGCTGCCGCGCATCCTCCACCGAATGCACGCGCAGACGCTGGCCGCGGGTATCGGCCAAGGGGTGGGGACGACCCTTGACCCGGGCCTCGAGCAGGTAGTCACCGCCCTCGATGGCGATCAGGTTGAGTTCGTCGACATGGCCAGCCCTGGCCTCGGCATTGAGCTGATGCAGGTTCATGGGCGTACCTCGCTGCGGGAACCACGCATGAGTGCTCATTTTTTGTACGACAACGGCGAAAGCACAAGCTGCCGTCGGTCAGAAAGATCGCGGGGCAAGCCCGCTCCCACGCATACCTTGAGGGTTGCGTGGGAGCGGGCTTGCCCCGCGATAGCGCCCAAACCAATCAGTGCTTGGTAATGCGATCCAAATAACCCATGACAAACGCCGAGATGACGAAGGTCATGTGGATGATCACGTACCACATCAGGTAGTCGGTGGAGATGTTCTGCGCATCCATGAACACCCGCAGCAGGTGGATCGACGAGATGGCGACGATGGACGCGGCGACCTTCATCTTCAGCGACGAAGAATCCATCTTGCCGAGCCAGTTGAGCTTCTCCTTGCTGTCGTCGATGTCCAGCTGCGAGACGAAGTTCTCGTAGCCCGAGATCATCACCATCACCAACAGGCCGCCGACCAGCGACATGTCGATCAGCGACAGGATCACCAGGATCAGGTCGGCTTCGGCGAGGGTGAAGACGTTGGGCAGGACATGGATGATTTCCTGGAAGAACTTCAGGGCCAGTGCCAGCAGGCCAAGCGAGAGGCCGAAGTAGATCGGGGCGAGCAGCCAGCGTGAGGCATACATCGCGTTTTCGAGGATACGTTCCATGGACAGTAGGGGACTCGTGAAGTGACTGGAAAAGCGAGCGCGAGTATAGCCAGCCACCTGTGACAGCAAAAGCCTGCGGCTGGTTGCCGCACGTGGGAACGGGCTTTGTGGAGGCGACTTCGTGGGAGCGGGCTTGCCCCGCGATGGCGCCAGCCATCTTGTCACAATGGCCAGGCCGGGCCTTTATCGCGGGGCAAGCCCGCTCCCACGGGAACCTGGTTCCACAGCAAAGACGCTCAGGTCTCCGGATGGAACTGATAGTCCCCAAGATTGCGGCAACGCTCACCGTTGATCCGGCGCAACTGCGCCTGCAGGTGCAGGCACCAGATCTGCGGGTCTTCCGCGACCTGATAACCATGAAGGGTGAGGCTGTCGACGATGGCGTTCATCACCGACTCGGCCACCATCGGCCCATGGAACGGGCCCTGGGCCTTGATCGCCGAGGGTTGTTCGCCGGCCATGCCGGCGGCGAACAGCAAGGTCCACATGCCGTTGTCCCCGGCCAACGGACGGATGCTGCATTCGATGCGGGTCACCAGGCCCAGGCACTGGCGGGTGAGGCTGAGGTTGCGCATGGCGGCGTCCCCTCTGTAAAGCCCTGTTCAGCCTGAAACCCTCAGGCTGTTTCCATCCTGAACCCTGACAACGTCCTTAAGTTCCACTTTAGCCGAGCTGAGGAAAAAGTTGGAAAACCGGCGCTGAACGGTAGCACATGGCCGCCAGCGCCGGTTTATTGACTCAGGCAGGCTTGGCCTGGGCGATGACCTCCTCCATGCGCTCCTTCTCGGCCTCCTTGATCTCCTCCTCGCTGATCATCTCGGCGATCACCCGCAGGCGCTCGACCACCCGGGCGTTGACGCTGCCCTCGGCGAATTCGCCCTTGTCGTCGACCGCGCCGGCTTCCTCGCCGACCAGCAGGCTCAGCGCCTCGTCGGCCTGGCTGACGGCGTAGACATGGAAGCGCCCGGCCTCGACCGCCTGCACCACCCGCTCGTCGAGCATCAGTGTGGCGACGTTGGCCCGCGGGATGATCACGCCCTGTTCGCCGGTCAGGCCACGGGCCTCGCAGAGACGGAAGAAGCCTTCGATCTTCTCGTTGACCCCGCCGACCGCCTGCACCTCGCCGAACTGGTTGATCGAGCCGGTGATGGCGAAGCACTGCTTGAGCGGCGTGCGCGACAGCGCCGAAATCAGTGTGCAGGCCTCGCCCAGCGAGGCGCTGTCGCCATCGACGTAGCCGTAGGACTGCTCCAGGGCGATGCTCGCCGAGATCGCCAGGGGGAACTCCTGGGCGTAGCGGCTGCCCAGGTAGCCGGTGAGGATCATCACCCCCTTGGAGTGGATCGGCTGGCCGAGGTTGACCTCGCGCTCGATGTCGACGATGCCGCTGCCGCCGGGGTAGACGGTGGCGGAAATCCGCGCCGGCATGCCGAACGCCGAATCACCGACCTCGAGCACGGTCAGGCCGTTGCACTTGCCGATCGCCGCGCCTTCGGTGTCGATCAGGATGATCCCGGCGAGCATGTCGTCGAGCACCCGCTGCGACACCCGCCCGGTGCGCTGGGCCTTGGCCTTGAGCGCGCGCTCGATGTGGCCGGCATCGGTCATGGCCTCGTTGGCCAGCTGGCGGATGAAGTCCGCCTCGCTGACCAGCTGGAACAGGTCGCCGATCCGTGCCGACAACCGCGACTGGTTCTCGGCCAGGCGCGCGCTGTAGGTGGCCAGGCGCGCCACCGCATCGCTGGTCAAAGGCGCCATGCCCTCTTCGTTGGTGCGGGTGCGCAACAGCTGGGCGAACTGCTCCAGGTTCTCGTCGACCATGGGCATGTCTTCGTCGAAATCCACCAGCACCCGGAACATCTCCTGGAAGTCCGAGTCGTGGTCCTGCAGCGCGTAGTACAGCTGGCGCGAGCCGATGATCACCAGCTTGACGCTGAGCGGGATCATCTGCGGCGTCAGGCTGACGGTGGCGACACGACCCAGTTCGCCCAGCGGCGACTCCATCTTCAGCTTGCGCGATTGCAGGGCGCGCTTGAGGGCGTCCCACACGAACGGCTCGCCGAGCATCTTCTCCGCTTCCAGGATCAGGAAGCCGCCGTTGGCGCGGTGCAACGCCCCCGCGCGCAACTGGCGGTAGGAGGTGTATAGCGCGCCCTGGTCGGTGCTGTATTCAATGCGGCCGAACAGGTTGTCGTAGGTCGGGTGCGGCTCGAACACCACCGGCGCCCCGCCCTTGCCGGGATGGCCGACCACCAGGTTGGGCGCGTACTGCTCCTCGAGCATCTTGCGCGCCACGGCGTCGGTCTTGCTGTCATCGACCAACTGCTCGACCACGGTGCGCAGCAGGTTCAGCTGCACCGATTGCAGGTAGGCGCACACTGCGGCGTTTTCCGCGTACTTCTCCGACAGCGGCGCCAGCAGCGGCTGCAGGGCGAGGGTGATGGTCTCTTCATTGAGCTGGCGCAACTGGTTGTTCGATTCGCGCTTCCACTGCGGCAGGCTGGAGAGCTCCTCGTTCAGGCGTTCCTCCAGCTCGGCGATGTCCTCGTGGAAGCGCTCGCGCAACGCCTCCGGCAGTTGGGCGAATTCGGCTTCATCCAGCGCCTTGCCATCGGCCATGGGGGTGAAGGCGACATTGCTGCTGTCGCGGTACAGGGCCACGTCCTTTTCCAGCGAGGCCCGTTCGATCACGTCCAGCGCCCGGTCGTAACGCTGGTTGAAGGCGCGGTCGATGGCGCTCTTCTTCTGCTGGTAGGACGGGTGCTCGAACACCGCCGGGAAGGTGGCCAGCAGGTTGTCGATCAGCCCGTTCATGTCGCTGATGAACTCATGGGCGCTGCCGGACGGCAGCTCGAGGGCGCGGGGCTCGCGGGAGTCCTCGAAGTTGTTGACGTACAGCCAGTCGGCCGGGGTGTGCTGGCGCTTGCCTTCGGCCTTGAGGTAACGCTTGACGAACGAGAAGCGGCCCGTGCCGGGCTCGCCCATCACATACACGTTGTAACCGGGGCGCGGCATGGCCACGCCGAACTGCAGGGCCTCGACGGCACGCTCCTGGCCCAGGACGCCACGAAACGGCTCCAGGTCGTCGGTGTTGGAGAAAGCGAACTGTTCAGCGGAGAAACGCCGGGTCAGGGCTTCGGGCGCGAGACGCAGGCGCGAGGCGACAGAATCGGGCATTGGGTTTCCTTACTTCGGCGGGGCGGATGGAAGGCATTCTGGCGCCGCCAGCGCGCAGCGGCAAGGCTCCGTGGGACTTTATGTCACAGCCCAACATGGCCGATCGCGCAAGCAATTTTTCGCAATAAACAACGCAACCTTTGGATCGTGCCTAAACTCCAAGCTGCGCAGGGGGATGGAAATCCTCCCGCCCTGGCAACCGCGTTGCCAGAACCCTGACCATTGGTACGTCACTTGAGAAAGAGAACAACGCTATGAAACGGATTCTTCTGGGTACTCTGTTCGCCGCTGTCTCGATCAACGCCATGGCCGAAGCGCCGGGCGGCCCGAACTGCGGCTGGGGCAACCTGCTGTTCGAGGGCCAGCGCGGCACACCGGCCCACTTCCTGGCTTCCACCACCAACGGCACCTCCGGCAACGCAACCTTCGGCATGACCTCGGGCACCAACGGCTGCTCGACCAAGGCCGCGCTCACCTATGGCGGCAAATCCTGGTTCGCCATGAACGGCATGATGAACGAGCTCTCCGAAGACATGGCCCAGGGCCAGGGCGAAGCCCTGACCACCTATGCCGTGGTCCTCGGTGTAGCCCCTGAAGACCGCGCGCGCTTCGCCGCCGTCACCCATGAGCACTTCCAGCAGATCTTCAGCAGCGCCGACGTGACTGCCGAGACTGTCCACTCCAACACCCTGGCCGTGCTCAAGAGCGACCCGCAACTGGCCAAGTACGCCACCGAGGCTTGAGTTCCACGCCTCCCGCCCCGGTTGCGGGGCGGGTTTGGCGCTTCACCTTCCGGCATCATCAGGATGTAGTTGCCCGACATGCTCAAACGCCTCGCTTCCCTGGCGCTGCTCGTCAGCGCACCGATTCATGCCGCACCCCAGCTCGACCCGGCCCGCGTCCAGCAGTTGGCGGCCACGCCCTACTGGATCGCCCTCGGGCACTACGAGACCGCCAAGCTCGGCGGCTGGCGCAGCTATGTGGACGATCGACGCTTCTTCCTCGCCGAAGATGGCGCCCATCACCCGGACCTGGAGCTGCAGGCCACGGTCGCCGCCCTGTACGCCCCGGCCAGCCTGGGCGACAAGCATGCCCAGTGCGTGTTCCCCGCACGCACCCGCTGGCTGCGCGAGCAGCTGGACCTCACCGGCCTGCCGAGCCCGGACTGCCAGGAATTCAAGACCTGGTACAAATCCATCGACCCGCACAGCGCAACGCTGATCTTCCCAGCGGCCTACCTCAACAGCCCGTCGTCGATGTTCGGCCACACGCTGCTGCGCATCGACCAGTCCAACACCCGCCGCGACGACACCACGCTGCTGAGTTACGCGATCAACTTCGGCGCCTACATCGAAGGCAGCGACAACAGCATCCTCTATGCCTGGAAGGGCCTGATGGGTGGCTATCCCGGCCTGTTCGCGATGATGCCCTACCAGGAGAAGCTCTCCGAGTACCGCAGCCTGGAAAACCGCGACCTGTGGGAATACCAGTTGGACCTGACGCCCGAGGAGACCGGACGCATGGTCGAGCACGTGTGGGAGCTCAAGCAGATCAAGTTCGACTACTTCTTCTTCGACGAGAACTGCTCCTACCGCCTGCTGGAACTGCTGCAGGTGGCACGCCCGAGCCTGGACCTGACCTCGCAGTTCCCGCTGACCGCCATTCCCACCGACACGGTCAAGGCGGTCAAGCAGTCGGGGCTGGTCTCCGACGTGCGCTACCGCCCCTCCCGCGAGCGCGAGCTGCTGGCCCGCGCCGAGCCGCTGGACCATGAGGAGAAACAGCAGGTTTTGGCCATCAGCGCCGACACCGCCCAGCTGCAGAGTCCTGACTTCACCGCCCTGCCCCGCGAGCGCCAGGCGCTGGTGCAGGATGCCGCCTACCGCCTGGAACGCTACCGGGCCAACGGCCAGGAACGCGACCCGGCCCAGGCCGCGCGCAGTTTCGAACTGCTCAAGGCGATCAACCGCAACCCGCCGCCACCGCTGGCGATCGAGCGTCCAGGCCTGCCCGAGGACGGCCACCAGTCGCGCACCTGGCAACTGGGGGTCGGCAGCCGCGAGGACCGCGCCTATGCCGAGTACGGCCTGCGCATGGCCTATCACGACCTCAACGACAACCTGTATGGCTTCCCGCTGGGCGCGCAGATCGAGATCCTCCAGCTCAAGCTGCGCCAGTACGAGGGCAACGACTGGCAGGTGCAGCGCCTGGACCTGGCCACCATCCGCTCGCTGACCCCGCGCAATGAGTTGCTCAAGCCCTGGTCGTGGCAGGTCGCCGGGGGCCTGGAGCGGGTGCCGGGCAAGCACGACGACGAGGTGCTGGTCAGCCATGTCAACGGCGGCGCCGGCGGCACCTGGCAGCTGGGCGACGACCTGCTGGGCTTTGCCCTGGGTACAGTGCGGGTTGAACACCACAATGATTTCGCCGAGTTCATCTCGCCGGCGGCCGGGTTCAATGGCGGGCTGCTGTGGCGCAATCCGCTGGGCAACCTGACCCTGGAGGCCAAGGGGGATTACTTTGCCAATGGCGAGGTACGGCGCAGCGTTAGCCTGAACCAGCAGTGGGAGATTAGCCGTGACCTGGGGCTGAGGTTGAGCGCTTCGCGGCAGTTCAGTCATCTGGCCACGGCGCAGAACGAGGTGATGCTGGAACTGAAGTGGTATCAGTATTGAAACCGTGGGGTCGCTGCGCAGCCCTTTCGCGGCACGAGGCCGCTCCTACACTGTAGGAGCAGCCTTGCGCCGCGAAAGGACCGCAAAGCGGTCCAGGTGCAATCCTTCGACAGCGTTTTGACATCGCGCCGACAATTCCCCTCCTAGACTTTGCGCTATCACTCCGAGGGGCTGGTGGCCATGTTGCGGTACGGGTTGGGATTGTGCGTCGTGTTACTGCTGGCGGGGTGCGAGACCACCCACGAACAGATGGTCAATCAAGGCTATCCCCCCGCCTACGCCGACGGCTTCCAGGACGGCTGCAGCAGCGGTCGCCAGGCCGCCGGGCTGATGGCCGGCGACTTTCGCAAGGATGTCCCGCGCTACCTGCGCAATCGCCAGTACGAAAGCGGCTGGGACGACGGCTTTCGCCAGTGCCACTCGATGCAGTCCAACGAAGACCTGCGCGAATACCGCGAACGCTACTGGGATGAGCGCGACCGCGACTGGCAGCAGGAAAAGGACCAGGACGCCGCCCGCGCCTATCGCCGCAAGTGACGTCGCAAACGGACAACCGTTGCAACCCGCAACCTGCCACCATGGTCTCCAGTACAAGGAGGCCTTTGCATGAGCCGAGCATTCGTCAACGAGGACCAGGCCGCCGCCCAGGCCAGCCAGCCGGTGGAGCGACGCGTCAGCGACCAGCCCAACTATGTCACTGCCAGCGGTCTTGCCCAGTTGCAGCAACGGCTGGCCGCGCTCAATGCGCTACGCGGCGAGCTGCAAGCGCAGGGCGAGCGCGCCGACCGACAGCGATTGGCCGATACCGAGCGTGACCTGCGCTACTTCAACGCCCGCGTACAAAGTGCGCAGGTGGTGCCTACTGCCACGTCCACGCAGAAGGTACAGATTGGCAGCCGGGTGCGCTTTGTCGATGAGAATGGCCAGGAGCATCAGGTGCAACTGGTGGGCGAGGACCAGGCAGATGCGCAGCATGGGCTGATCAACTGGGGCTCACCGCTGGGGCGGGCGTTGCTGGGGGCGGGGCCTGGGGATGAGGTGTTGTGGCGAAGGCCGGCGGGGGATCAGATGATCGAGATTGCCGGGATCGAGGTTGAGGGTTGAGGGGCTGCTTTGCAGCCCTTTCGCGGCACAAGGCCGCTCCTACAGGTATTGCGCAAAGATTGGACCATGCGCTGTACCTGTAGGAGCGGCCTTGTGCCGCGAAAGGGCCGCAGAGCGGCCCCTGCGATCCGAGATCAGACCACGCCCTGGGCCAGCATGGCATCGGCGACTTTCACAAAGCCCGCGATGTTGGCGCCTTTCACATAGTTGATGCGGCCATCAGCCTCTTCCCCATAATGCACGCACGCATGGTGGATCGACTGCATGATGTGGTGCAGCTTGCTGTCCACCTCGCCTGCAGTCCACAGCAGGCGCATGGCGTTCTGCGACATCTCAAGGCCCGACACGGCCACGCCACCGGCGTTGGAAGCCTTGCCCGGCGCATAGAGGATGCCGGCCTCGATGAAGATATCCACAGCCTCCAGGGTAGTCGGCATGTTGGCGCCCTCGGCCACGCAGATGCAGCCGTTGCGCAGCAGGGTACGGGCGTCCTCGGCGTTCAGCTCGTTCTGGGTGGCGCACGGCAGGGCGATGTCGCACGGCAGGCTCCACGGCGTCTGCCCCTTGCGGAACTCCAGGCCGAACGGCCCGGCCAGCTCGCTGAGGCGGCCACGCTTGACGTTCTTCAGTTCCATCAGCGCATCCCATTGCGCGTCGCTCAGCCCGGCTTCACAGAACAGGGTGCCTTCGGAGTCGGACAGCGAGATGACCTTGCCGCCCAGGTCCATGACCTTGCGCGCGGCGTACTGGGCAACGTTGCCGGAGCCAGAGATCGCCACGCGGCGACCGTCGATGCGCTTGTCCTGGCGCTTGAGCATCTCTTCGGCGAAATACACGCAGCCGTAGCCGGTGGCCTCCGGACGGATCAGGCTGCCGCCGTAGGTCATGCCCTTGCCGGTCAGCACCGAGGTGAACTGGTTGGCCAGGCGCTTGTACTGACCGAACAGGAAGCCGATCTCGCGGGCGCCGACGCCGATGTCACCGGCCGGCACGTCAAGGTCGGCGCCGATGTGACGGTACAGCTCGCTCATGAATGCCTGGCAGAAGCGCATCACTTCGGCGTCGCTCTTGCCCTTCGGATCGAAGTCCGAACCGCCCTTGCCGCCGCCCATGGGCAGCGAGGTCAGCGAATTCTTGAACACCTGCTCGAAGGCCAGGAACTTGAGCACGCCCAGGTTCACCGACGGGTGGAAACGCAGGCCGCCCTTGTACGGGCCGATGGCGCTGCTCATCTGGATGCGGTAGCCGCGGTTGACCTGGACCTTGCCCTGATCATCGACCCACGACACACGAAACAGCACGGCGCGCTCGGGCTCGACCATGCGCTCGAGGATGCCCGCCTGCAGGTAGTGAGGATTGGCTTCGAGGAAAGGCCACAGGCTGCGCAGCACCTCCTCCACGGCCTGGTGGAACTCGGGCTGGGCCGGGTCGCGCTGTTGCAGGCGGGCCAGGAAATCGTCGACAGATTCGATCATGGTAGACATCTCACCAAGAGGGATTGTTTTTGGTTTTTTCCCGAATGTACCAAGAACCAATCGCACTGGAACAGGGCGAGATGTCGTTTTTATGAAATTATTTGGTGCAATTTCTATAAGTGTATACAGAATCAATGACTGAATCGTGAGAGCGGGCTTGCCCCGCGATTGCCTGAGCGCGAGCCATCGCGGGGCAAGCCCGCTCCCACGCAAACAAAACAAACAGCATATTCCAGGCACAAAAATGGGGCCCCGAAGGGCCCCATTCTTGTGCAACCGAAACCGCCTTACTGGGCCAGTTTCTTGTGACGCACACGGTGCGGCTGGGCAGCGGCGTCGCCCAGGCGCTTCTTGCGGTCGGCTTCGTACTCGGTGTAGTTGCCCTCGAAGAACACCACGCTCGAGTCGTCCTCGTACGCCAGGATGTGAGTGGCCACACGGTCCAGGAACCAACGGTCGTGGGAAATCACGATGGCGGCGCCCGGGAAGTCCAGCAGGGCTTCCTCCAGGGAACGCAGGGTTTCGACGTCGAGGTCGTTGGACGGTTCGTCGAGCAGCAGGACGTTGCCGCCCTCCTTCAGGGTCAGGGCCAGGTGCAGGCGGCCACGCTCACCACCGGAGAGGTCCTTGACGAACTTCTGCTGGTCGCCGCCCTTGAAGTTGAAGCGGCCGACGTAGGTGCGCGACGGGATCTCGTAGCTGCCGATGCGAATCTGGTCGGAACCGTCGGAGATCTGCTGGAACACGGTCTTGCTGCCGTCCAGGTCCTCGCGGCTCTGGTCGACGCAGGCCAGCTGCACGGTTTCGCCGATCTCGATGCTGCCCGAGTCCGGTTGCTCCTTGCCCATCAGCATGCGGAACAGGGTCGACTTACCGGCACCGTTGCCGCCGATCACGCCAACGATGGCGCCCTTGGGCATGGCGAACGACAGGTTGTCGATCAGCACGCGATCGCCGTAGCCCTTGGTGACGTTCTTGAACTCGATGACCTTGTCGCCCAGGCGCGGACCGGCCGGGATATAGATCTCGTTGGTCTCGCTGCGCTTCTGGAATTCCTGCGACTGCATCTCTTCGAAGCGCTGCAGACGGGCCTTGGACTTGGACTGGCGGGCTTTCGCGCCTTTGCGCACCCACTCCAGTTCCTCTTTCATGGCCTTCTCGTGGGCGCTCTGCTGCTTGGATTCCTGGGCCAGACGATCCGACTTGGCCTCCAGCCAGCCCGAGTAGTTGCCTTCGTACGGGATGCCGGCGCCGCGGTCCAGTTCGAGGATCCAGCCGGCGACGTTGTCGAGGAAGTAACGGTCGTGGGTGATCGCCACCACGGTGCCGGGGAAGTCGTGGAGGAAACGCTCAAGCCAGGCCACCGAGTCGGCGTCCAGGTGGTTGGTCGGTTCGTCCAGCAGCAGCATGTCGGGAGCCGACAGCAGCAGGCGGCACAGGGCCACGCGGCGCTTCTCGCCACCGGACAGGTGCTCGATCCTGGCGTCCCAGGCCGGCAGGCGCAGGGCGTCGGCGGCGACGTCCAGCTGACGCTCCAGGTTGTGGCCGTCGGCGGCCTGCAGGATGGCCTCGAGCTTGGCCTGCTCGGCGGCCAGCTTGTCGAAGTCGGCATCCGGGTCGGCGTAGGCGGCGTAGACCTCGTCCAGGCGAGCCTGGGCGTCCTTGATCACGCTGACCGCTTCCTCGACCACTTCACGCACGGTCTTGGTCGGGTCCAGTTGCGGCTCCTGGGGCAGGTAGCCGACGTTGATGTCGGGCATCGGACGGGCTTCGCCGTCGAATTCCTTGTCGACGCCTGCCATGATCCGCAGCAGGGTCGATTTACCCGCGCCGTTCAGGCCCAGCACGCCGATCTTGGCGCCCGGGAAGAACGACAGGGAAATATTCTTGAGAATTTCCCGCTTCGGCGGCACGACCTTGCTCAGCCGATGCATGGTGTAGACGTATTGAGCCAAAACCAAGCCCTCTATCAGATAGGTAAAGACACGCGCCCCGGCATGGGCCAGGGGGATGTAGTTACGGGGTGTCGTTGAACAAAGTGGGCCATTCTACGCCAAGTCGCGGCGTTGCACAGATGGGGTAGATGGCGGGGCCGCTCGGCGGCTATCGCGGGTCAAGCCCGCTCCCACGCCACGGCATTGTTTCGTGGGAGCGGGCTTGACCCGCGATAGGGTGAGCAGGCTCAGACGTGAGCTTGCTTTACCTTGCCACGCGGCAAACGGCAACGGTCCGACTGTTCGGACAGACGCGCGGCCCAGGCGGCCTTGACGCTGAAGCCACCGCTGCGAGCAGGTTTTTCAGCAGCCTTGGCGGCGGCGGGCTTGCTCGCGACCTTGGCGGGCGCGGCAACAGGCTTGGCAGGCGCCGGGGCGACGGGCTCGACCGCAGGCTTGGCCTGTTTGCGCAGTTCGGCCAGCGACGGCGTCTTGTTGGCACTGACGGCAGCCGTGTCCGGCTTGGCCAGCGAACGCTGGCAGGTCTTGCAGGATACGTCCTCGGCCACGGCCGTGCTGACCAGGGTCTGACTGCTACGCCCACAGGCGGAATCGAGGCCGTTGGAGGAATAGTGGGTAACCAAAACCGTACATCTCCGTTGCGTTGACTATGAAGCGGGCGGCATTCTCGCACAGGTTGCAGGGGCTTGCCGAACCGACATGACCGGCTGCTGACCAGACCGCGGACACACGGACTGGCACTTTGCCATATTTGAAGGCATGCTAGTCGGCTTCTCGCCTGCGTCTTATAGTGCGCAGCGACCACGGCACGCGCCGTGCATGCTGCGAGAACCCAACCCCTGCCATCGCCAGCCCAATCGCAGGACCCAACGCTTGACCAATCTCACGCAACCGTCATCCCTGCGGCCTGCCGACACCTCGGCCGGCGCACACCTGCGTGGCTCGCTCAAGGGGGCGCTGGCCCTGCTCGCCCTGGTTTTGCTGGGCTTGCTGCTGTGGCAACTGTTCGCCCAATTCCGCCATACCCAGGCCGACCTGCGCCAGCACAGCCTGGCGACCAGCGCCGAACTGGCCGACCACCTGAGCCTGAACATGGCGCTCAAGGCCCAGCAATCGCTGAACCTGGTCCAGCCTTACGTCAAACCACCGGCGCCCGCCGCCCTGCCGAGCCTGCTCACTACCTTGCAGGCGCGCCTGCCGGCCCTGCGCGACCTGGCCTGGCTGGACGCCGCCGGGCAGGTGCGCAGCGACAGCCTCGACGGTACCCCGGACCGTCAGCTGATTGACGACCTCCTGCAACTGAATCAGGGCCGCGCCTTCTTCTATGGCAACGGCCCCGACAATAAACAGGTGTACCTGCTGCTGCGCCAGCCGACCGAACAGGACCGCGGCTACTGGCTGCTGCGCCTGAGCCCGGACTACTACTCAGAGCTGACCCGTCACCTGGACGGCCCCACCCACCCCCTGTGGCTGCTGGAAAACAGCCGCAGCGGCGAGGTCATCGAGCACCACGGCCACCGCCAGACCAGCGATGAACCGCTGCAGAGCGTGATGCTTGCGTTCATCGACAACAGCACCTGGCAACTGCGCGGCCTGTTCGACGCCGGCCTTGCCCGCGACAAACTGCTGCCGGCGCTGATCGGCAAGTGCGTGCTGGTGCTGTTCTGCGCCCTGCTGCCGGTGCTGGCGCTGATCAACATGCGCCGGCGCCAGCGCGCCCTGCAGGAAGATCGCCGACGCTACCAGGAAATCTTCGAGGGCACCGGCGTGGCCCTGTGCGTGCTCGACCTCTCCAGCCTGCCCGGCCAGCTCGACCGCTATCACCTGCGCAACCGCGCCGCGCTCAAGCAGAGCCTGGCGCTGGACACCAGGCTGCGACGCACACTGCTGGCGGAACTGAAGATCACCGAGATCAACCAGGTGGCGCGCCAGTTGCTCAACGTCGACTGCCACGAAGGCGCCTGGCAGCGCCTGATCGAAGGCAGCGGCGACAGCCGCGACAGTGTCGGCATGCAGTTGCTCGACGCGCTGATCGAAGAGCGCCAGCAGCTTGAGCTGGAAGTGCGCCTGCCCGCCCCGCTGGGCGGCGAGCTGCACCTGTGGCTGATGGCCCGCCTGCCCCAGCAGCGTCGCGACTACCAGGCGGTGATCCTGAGCATCAGCGACATCACCAGCCGCAAGCAGGTGGAGCTGTCGCTGCTGGAGCGCGAAGGCTTCTGGTCGGATGTGGTGCGCACCGTGCCCGACCAGCTCTACGTGCAGGACGTCAACAGCCAGCGGATGATCTTCAGCAACCGCCACCTCGGCCAGACCCTGGGCTACGACCGCGTGGAGCTGGCACAGATGGGCGACCGTTTCTGGGAGATGCTCCTGCACCCCGGCGACGCCGAGCACTACCGCGCCCTGCGCCAGCAGCAGCGCGATACCAGCTACGGCGAGTCGCTGCACTGCCAGCTGCGCTTCCGCCACCGTGACGGCGGCTGGCGCTGCTACGACATCCGCGAACAAGTGCTGACCCGCGACAGCGAGGGCCTGGTCACCCGCATCATCGGCGTGGGCAAGGATGTCACCGTGCAGATCGAGGCCAGCGAGTCCCTGCGCGACAGCGAACAGCGCTACCGCATGCTCGCCGAGAGCATCAGCGACGTGATCTTCTCCACCGACAGCCAGCTGCAGCTGAACTACGTCAGCCCCTCGGTGCAGGCGGTGCTGGGCTATCAGGCCGACTGGATCTTCGCCAACGGCTGGCAGTCGATCGTCGCCAACCCCGCCCAGCTCAGCGGCGTCTACAACCTGCTGGAGCGGGTCAGCAAGGTGCTGGGCGACAGTGAGCAACTGGCCCAGTTGCGCAGCACCCTGCCCACCCAGCTGTTCCTGTTCGACTGCCTGCGCGCCGATGGCCGCAAGATCCCCATCGAATTGCGCCTGGTGCTGGTGTGGGACGAACACGAGCGTTTCGAGGGCGTGCTTGGCGTGGGCCGCGATATCAGCCAGCAGCGCCGGGCCGAGAAAGACCTGCGCATGGCCGCGACAGTGTTCGAACACTCCACCTCGGCGATCCTCATCACCGACCCGGCCGGCTATATCGTCCAGGCCAACGAGGCCTTCAGCCGGGTCAGCGGCTATGCCGTGGCCGAGGTACTCGACCAGCTGCCCGGCATGCTCACCGTCGAACAGCAGCAGAGCGCCCAGCTGGGCTACGTGCTCAAGCAACTGAGCCAGCGCGGCACCTGGGAAGGCGAGGTCTGGCTCAAGCGCCGCAACGGTGAGCACTACCCGGCGTGGGTGGGCATCACCGCAGTGCTCGACGACGAGGGCGACCTGGCCAGCTACGTGTGCTTCTTCACCGATATCAGCGAGCGCAAGGCCAGTGAACAGCGCATCCATCGCCTGGCCTACTACGATGCCCTGACCCACCTGCCCAACCGCACACTGTTCCAGGACCGCCTGTACACCGCCCTGCAACAGGCCGAACGGCAGAAGGCCTGGGTGGTGCTGATGTTCCTCGACCTCGACCGATTCAAGCCGATCAACGACTCCCTCGGCCATGCCGCGGGCGACCGCATGCTCAAGGACATGGCCGAGCGCCTGCTGGCCTGCGTCGACGACGACGACACCGTGGCGCGCATGGGCGGCGACGAGTTCACCCTGCTGCTGCAGCCCAAGGCCAGCCGCGAGCAGGCGCTCAACCGGGCCATCCATGTCGCCGAGAACATCCTCGAGGGGCTGGTCACGCCGTTCGTCCTGGAAAACCGCGAGTTCTTCGTCACCGCCAGTATCGGCATCGCCCTGAGCCCGCAGGACGGCAGCGAGCTCAGCCAGCTGATGAAGAACGCCGACACGGCGATGTACCACGCCAAGGAACGCGGCAAGAACAACTTCCAGTTCTACCAGACGGACATGAACGCCAGCGCCCTTGAGCGCCTGGAGTTGGAAAGCGACCTGCGCCATGCCCTGGAGCAGAACGAGTTCATCCTCTACTACCAGCCGCAGTTCAGCGGCGACGGCAAGCGCCTGACCGGCGCCGAGGCGCTGCTGCGCTGGCGCCACCCAACCCGCGGCCTGGTGCCGCCGGGCGACTTCATCCCGGTGATCGAAGAGCTGGGCCTGGTGGTCGACGTCGGCGACTGGGTGCTGCGCGAGGCGTGCCGCCAGCTCAAGGCCTGGCACAAGGAGAAGGTGCGGGTGCCGAAGGTGTCGGTGAACATTTCCGCCCGGCAGTTCTCCGACGGCCAGCTGGGCACGCGCATCGCCACCATCCTCGAGGAAACCGGGCTGCCCCCGGCCTGCCTGGAGCTGGAGCTGACCGAGAGCATCCTGATGCGCGAGGTCAACGAGGCCATGCAGATCCTCGACAGCCTGAAGAACCTCGGCCTGAGCATCGCGGTCGATGACTTCGGCACCGGCTACTCGTCGCTCAACTACCTCAAGCAGTTCCCCATCGACGTGCTCAAGATCGACCGCACCTTCGTCGACGGCCTGCCCGAGGGCGAGCAGGACGCGCAGATCGCCCGGGCAATCATCGCCATGGCCCACAGCCTCAACCTGGCGGTGATCGCCGAGGGCGTGGAAACCCACGAGCAGCTGGAGTTCCTGCGCGAGCACGGCTGCGACGAGGTGCAGGGCTACCTGTTCGGCCGGCCGATGCCGGCCAACCAGTTCGAGGCGCAGTTCAGCAACGAGACGTTGTTCATGTTCCAGTAATCGCAAAACCACACGGCCCTGTAGGAGCGGCCTTGTGCCGCGAAAGGACCGCAAGGCGGTCCCCGCCAACCTTGCATCAACGCTGAAATCCTGGGGCTGCTACGCAGCCCTTTCGCGGCACAAGGCCGCTCCTACAAGGGCACGGCGTAGCGCCGGAAAAGCGGACCCAAAAGTCAACTCCAGCCCAGAAACGGCGCGGGTTGCAACATGAGGGCCATTGGTCCGCGACTTGATGCCACTTCATATGCCAGCGGCGAATCAATCGGTTAGAATGCACCCCCAATTCTGCCCGATCCTTGAGGACCGCCATGTTCAGCCGTGATTTGACCATTGCCAAGTACGACGCCGAGCTCTTCGAAGCCATGCAGCAAGAAGCCCTGCGCCAGGAAGAGCATATCGAGCTGATCGCTTCGGAAAACTACACCAGCCCGGCGGTCATGGAGGCCCAGGGTTCGGTTCTGACCAACAAGTACGCCGAAGGCTACCCAGGCAAGCGTTACTACGGTGGTTGCGAGTACGTCGACGTCGTCGAGCAACTGGCCATCGACCGCGCCAAGGAACTGTTCGGCGCCGACTACGCCAACGTCCAGCCGCACGCCGGTTCCCAGGCCAACGCCGCTGTCTACCTGGCCCTGCTGTCGGCCGGTGATACCATCCTCGGCATGAGCCTGGCCCACGGCGGTCACCTGACCCACGGCGCCAGCGTTTCCTCCTCGGGCAAGCTGTACAACGCCATCCAGTACGGCATCGACGCCAACGGCCTGATCAACTACGACGAAGTCGAAGCACTGGCCCTGGAGCACAAGCCGAAGATGATCGTCGCTGGCTTCTCCGCCTACTCGCAAGTCCTGGACTTCCCACGCTTCCGCGAAATCGCCGACAAGGTCGGTGCCTACCTGTTCGTCGACATGGCCCACGTGGCTGGCCTGGTCGCCGCTGGCGTGTACCCGAACCCAGTTCCGTTCGCCGACGTGGTCACCACCACCACCCACAAGACCCTGCGCGGTCCGCGTGGCGGCCTGATCCTGGCCCGTGCCAACGCCGACATCGAGAAGAAGCTGAATTCCGCGGTCTTCCCGGGCGCCCAGGGCGGCCCGCTGGAGCACGTCATTGCCGCCAAGGCGATCTGCTTCAAGGAAGCGCTGCAGCCTGAGTTCAAGGCCTACCAGCAGCAAGTCGTGAAAAACGCCCAGGCCATGGCCAGCGTGTTCATCGAGCGTGGTTTCGACGTCGTTTCCGGCGGCACCCAGAACCACCTGTTCCTGCTGTCGCTGATCAAGCAGGAAATCTCCGGTAAGGACGCCGACGCCGCCCTGGGCAAGGCTTTCATCACCGTCAACAAGAACTCGGTCCCGAACGACCCACGTTCGCCTTTCGTCACCTCGGGCCTTCGTTTCGGCACCCCAGCCGTCACCACCCGTGGCTTCAAGGAAGCCGAGTGCCGCGAACTGGCTGGCTGGATCTGCGACATCCTGGCCGACCTGAACAACGAAGCGGTGATCGACGCCGTGCGTGAGAAGGTCAAGGCCATCTGCAAGAAGCTGCCGGTGTACGGCAACTGATTGGCAGACGCCTGATGTGAAAAAGCCCGGCCATGTGCCGGGCTTTTTTGTGCTTCTTCTCAGCGAGTTGTTGCGACATCCGGCACGAGACGTATTTCCACGCGCTGCCCCAACGCCCTCGCCGCACTGGCCAGCGTTGCCAGCGTCATGCCGGCATCCGTCTGATCAAGCGCTCGATCGACCGCCGTACGGCTGGTGTGCATGCGCTCGGCAAGCGCCTTCTTGCTGACCTTCTGCTGCTTCATCGCCTCAGTCAGCTGCCAGGCAATCACCCGTTTGAGCGCTGTGGCCGTGACCTCCTCCAGAATGCCTTCTTCGGCAAGAAAATCATCGAAATCCGAACCGATGTGCGGGTTCATATCGTTTGCCTCCGCAAGCTTGCCCTGCGCTGCCTGGCCAATGCGAGGTCGATCGAGGGCGTCTTTTGACTTTTCTTGATGAATCCATGGAGCAAGACCATCACCCCATCGGTGATCGTGAACATCACCCGTCCCACGCTATCCCCCAGGTCGATACGGATCTCCCAGAGTCCGCTTTCCATCTTCCGAACCAGAGGCATGCCAAGCGGCCAACCGAATTGAACAGACTTGATCTTGTTTCCGATCAACCTGTGCTGGTTGCGCGGCAACGCTTTCAACCACTCCCGCACTGGCTCATTACCGAGGTCACTGCGAAAGAAAAACACCCGAAGCTGTGGATGTGACTCGACCAAGTGTACCAAAAAAGGTACCTCTTTCAAGGGGGCCATAGCGTATGGCCAACGAATTGAACGAGGCAAAAAAATGCCGCCATTCGGCGGCATCAACCAGTCAGCTACGTCCCACTCATGCGTGATACAACGCCTCAAACCCTGCCCGAATATTCTCCTCCGGCAACTCATCGGCGATGAACACCATCACGCTTTCCCGCTTCTCGCCTTCCTTCCACTCGGCGTCCCAGTCGAACCCGTACAGCTTCAACACCCCCTGGAACACCAGGCGGCGGTCCTCGCCGGCAATGTTCAGTACCCCCTTGTAGCGCAGCAATTGCTTGCCGTGCTCTTCCAGCAGCTCGTTCATGAAGTCGCTGAGCCGATCGATGTCCAACGGCGTTTCAGTGCGCAGCACCAGCGTCGAGATACGGTCAGGCGTGGCCGGCTTGAGCACCGGGCGCAAGGTGGGCTTTGGGCTGATGCCCAGGTCCGGGTTGAGGTTGAAGCCGCGCACATCGAGTAGCTCGGCCAGGTCGATGCGGCCGTGCTCGACCACACGGATCGCCGCCCGGCCATTGATGCGCGCCAGGCGCTCGCGCAGGGCTTCGACCACCTGCGGCTCGACCAGGTCGGTCTTGCTGAGCAGCAGGCGGTCAGCGAAGCCGACCTGGGCCTGGGCGATGGCCTGGGTCAGGTGCAGCTCGGCGTGGGCAGTGTCGACCAGGGTGATGATGCCGTCGAGGATATAGCGCTCGCGCAGCTCTTCATCGATGAAGAAGGTCTGCGCCACCGGTGCCGGGTCGGCAAGGCCGGTGCATTCGATGACCAGGCGATCGAAGGCGATTTCACCGGCATCCAGCCGTTCGAGCAGCAGGTACAGGGCCCGGGTCAGGTCGCCATGGATGCTGCAGCACACGCAGCCGTTGGCCAGGGTCATGACCTGCACCGGTTCATCGCCCAGCAGCTGGCTGTCGATGCCGGCCTCGCTGAATTCGTTCTCGATCACGGCGAGCTTCAGGCCATGCTCGGCCTTGAGCATGTGCTTGAGCAATGTGGTCTTGCCGGCGCCAAGGAAGCCGGTCAGCACGGTAACGGGAATCGGCGTTTGCACGCGGAAATCTCCTGTGCGGAAAAAAAAGAAAGGCCGCGATCCCTTGCAGGAGCGGCCTTGTGTCGCGACAGGGCCGCAAAGCGGCCCCAGATTTTCAGGTTCGCAGCAGATATTGCCGGGGCCGCTGCGCGGCCCTTTCGCGGCACAAGGCCGCTCCTACAAGGACCGCGCCGGCATCAGGTTCAACAGCACTTGGGCCCGGACTTGCCACCATAGCGCGCTTCCTGGCGCTCGCGGAAGAACGCCTCGTAGCTCATTACCGGCTTGTCCGGGTGCTTCTTCTGCATGTGCTCGACATAGTTGTCGTAGTCGGGCATGCCGACCATCAGGCGGGCGGCCTGCCCCAGGTACTTACCCAGTCGACCCAGGTCGTTGAACATCGCGGCGGTCCTCTCAAGCGTCAGGCAGGGCCTGGAACGGGGTTTCCTTGTCGCTGCGCTCCTTGCGACCCAGGGCGGCGAGGCCGACCTTGACGGCAAAGAACAGCACGCTGAATACCACCACCAGGAACAGCACGGTCAGGCCGGCGTTGGTGTAGGCGTTGAAGATCACGTGCTGCATCTGGCCGATGTCCTTGGCCGGGGCCAGCACCTGGCCGGCGTCCAGCGCGGTGCTGTACTTCTTGGCCAGGGCCAGGAAGCCGACCGCCGGGTTCGGGTCGAACAGCTTGATAAGACCCGCGGTGGTGGTGCAGATCAGCAGCCACACGGCCGGCAGCAGGGTGACCCAAACGTAGCGCTGGCGCTTCATCTTGATCAGCACCACGGTGCCCAGCATCAGGGCGATGCCGGCGAGCATCTGGTTGGAGATGCCGAACAGCGGCCACAGGGTGTTGATGCCACCCAGCGGATCGATCACGCCCTGGTACAGCAGGTAGCCCCACAGCGCCACGCAACCGGCGGTGCCGATCAGGTTGGCGGTCCACGACTCGGTGCGTTTCAGCGCCGGCACGAAGCTGCCCAGCAGGTCCTGCAACATGAAGCGTCCGGCACGGGTACCGGCGTCCACCGCGGTGAGGATGAACAGTGCTTCGAACAGAATGGCGAAGTGGTACCAGAACGCCATGGTGTTCTCACCCGGCAGCACCTGGTGGAGGATCTGCGCGATACCGACCGCCAGGGTTGGCGCACCGCCGGCACGGGCCAGGATGGTGTGCTCGCCGATGTCGCGGGCGGTGGCCTCGAGCTGCTCGGGGGTGATCATGAAGCCCCAGCTGCTCACGGTCTGCGCCACCGAGACGACGTCGGCACCGACCACTGCGGCCGGGCTGTTCATGGCGAAGTACACGCCCGGCTCGATCACCGAGGCGGCGACCATGGCCATGATGGCGACGAACGACTCCATGAGCATGCCGCCGTAGCCGATGTAGCGGGCGTTGGTTTCGTTGTCCAGCAGCTTGGGCGTGGTCCCCGAGGAGATCAGCGCGTGGAAGCCGGACACCGCGCCGCAGGCGATGGTGATGAACAGGAACGGGAACAGGGTGCCCTTCCACACCGGGCCCGTGCCGTCGGTGAACTGGGTCAGCGCCGGCATCTTCAGTTCGGGCGCGATGATCAGGATGCCGATGGCCAGGCCGACGATGGTGCCGATCTTGAGGAAGGTCGACAGGTAGTCACGCGGCGCCAGCACCAGCCACACCGGCAGCACGGCGGCGACGAAGCCGTAGCCGACCAGCATCCAGGTGATCTGCACGCCGGTGAAGGTGAACGCCGGGCCCCACACCGGATCCGCGGCGATCTGGCCCCCCAGCCAGATCGACAGCAGCAGCAGGACCACGCCGATGACCGAGATCTCGCCGATGCGGCCCGGGCGGATGTAGCGCATGTAGATGCCCATGAACATCGCGATCGGGATGGTCGCCATCACAGTGAACATGCCCCACGGGCTCTCGGCCAGGGCCTTGACCACGATCAGCGCCAGCACCGCGAGGATGATGATCATGATCAGGAAGCAGCCGAACAGGGCGATGGTGCCGGGGATGCGGCCCATTTCCTCGCGCACCATGTCGCCCAGCGAGCGGCCGTTGCGGCGGGTGGAGAGGAACAGGACCATGAAGTCCTGCACCGCGCCGGCCAGCACCACGCCGGCGATCAGCCACAGCGTGCCGGGCAGGTAGCCCATCTGCGCGGCGAGCACCGGGCCCACGAGCGGGCCGGCGCCGGCAATGGCGGCGAAGTGGTGGCCGAAGAGAATGTGCTTGTTGGTCGGGACGTAGTCCAGGCCATCGTTGTTGAGTACCGCGGGCGTGGCCCGGCGGGGGTCGAGCTGCATCACCTTGGTGGCGATGAACAGGCTGTAGTAACGGTAGGCGACCAGGTAGAGGGCCACTGCCGCGACCACGATCCACAAGGCATTGATCGCCTCACCGCGACGCAGGGCAACCACACCCAGCGCGCAGGCCCCTATGACTGCCAGCGCCAGCCACGGAATGTGGCGTAGCAGGCTATTATTGTTGTTCATGGTTTACTTCCAGCTGGTGGATTGGAAAGACCGCCCATCGAGTCTAGGGCGAGTCATCGCGCATTGCCACACTTGCTTTGGTCTAGAGCCTCTGCGGCCAGATTGCGGTACCTGATACGGCAACATAACCCACTATAGTCAGGTTGAACCCCCGAGGGCTTTTCCCATGAGCGACCACGACGAACGCCGCCGCTTTCAACGCATCGCCTTCGATGCCCCCACTGAACTGCGCCAGGGCGAGCGGCGCTGGCCGGTGAAACTGCTCGACCTGTCGCTCAAGGGATTGCTGATCGAGCGCCCCGATCCCTGGAATGCCGACCTCACCCAGGACTTCGAAGCGATCATCCACCTCAACGACAAGAAGACCCAGGTGCTGATGCAGGTCGAACTGCGCCACGAGGAGCCGAGCCGTCTGGGATTCATCTGCCTGCACATCGATATCGATTCGATGACCCATCTGCACCGTCTGGTGGAGCTGAACGTGGGTGACAGCACCGAAATGATGCGCGAGCTGCGCGAACTCATCGAAGATTGATATCTCTTAGCCTGCTATCTATCTGGCTGTGACGGCTTTCCTGTCCAGCCAGACAGCTTTCCTACACCCGCCAACCTGTTTGTACACACCCCTCTGGAACAGCCTCCTGCATGTTGGAACGCAACCTGCATCCAGGTTTCACGCACCCTGGACGCACCCGTTCCGTCGCTACGATCAAAACTTTGTATACAATTTTTGTGGCAATTTTTTGTGGTAGTTGTCTACAGTAGCGGCACAACAATAAACAGAGAGCCTGCTCCAATGACCACGTCCCCCAGCACGTCTCCCGCCCCGCGCCCCGAGGACGAAAATCTCGGCCTTGGCGCCAACCTGGCCTACGGGCTGCAGCATGTCCTGACCATGTATGGAGGGATCGTCGCCGTACCCCTGATCCTCGGCCAGGCCGCCGGCCTGGCCCCGGCGGAAATCGGCCTGCTGATCGCCGCCTCGCTGTTCGCGGGAGGCCTGGCCACCCTGCTGCAGACCCTCGGCCTGCCATTCTTCGGTTGCCAGCTGCCACTGGTGCAGGGCGTATCGTTCGCCGGCGTGGCGACCATGGGCGCGATCCTCGGCAGTCAGAGCGGTGGCGGCTTGCCTTCGGTGCTGGGCGCGGTGATGGCGGCTTCGCTCATCGGATTCCTGATCACCCCGGTGTTCTCGCGCATCACCAAGTTCTTCCCGCCGCTGGTCACCGGCATCGTCATCACCACCATCGGCCTGACCCTGATGCCCGTGGCCGCACGCTGGGTGATGGGCGGCAACAGCGCCTCGCCGGAGTTCGGCAGCGTGGCCAACATCGGTCTGGCCGGGCTGACCTTCGCCATCGTCCTGCTGCTGAGCAAGCTGGGCAGCGCGAGCATCTCGCGCCTGTCGATCCTCCTGGCCATGGTCGCCGGCACCCTGATTGCCTGGGCGCTGGGCATGACCGACTTCAGCAAGGTCACCGAAGGCCCGATCTTCGCCTTCCCCACGCCGTTCCACTTCGGCATGCCGACCTTCCATATCGCCGCGATCCTGTCGATGTGCATCGTGATCATGGTGACCCTGGTGGAAACCTCGGCGGACATCCTCGCAGTCGGTGAGATCATCGACACCAAGGTCGACTCCAAGCGCCTGGGCAATGGCCTGCGCGCCGACATGGCGTCGAGCATCCTGGCGCCGATCTTCGGCTCGTTCACCCAGAGCGCCTTCGCCCAGAACGTCGGCCTGGTGGCCGTGACCGGGGTCAAGAGCCGCTACGTGGTGGCCACCGGCGGGGTGATCCTGGTGGTGCTGGGCCTGCTGCCGATCATGGGCCGGGTCATCGCCGCGGTACCAACCCCGGTCCTCGGCGGCGCGGGCATCGTGCTGTTCGGCACCGTGGCGGCCAGCGGCATCCGTACCCTGTCCAAGGTCAACTACAAGAACAACGTCAACCTGATCATCGTCGCCGCCTCGCTGGGCTTCGGCATGATCCCGATCGCGGCGCCGACCTTCTACCACAACTTCCCGAGCTGGTTCGAAACCATCTTCCACTCCGGCATCAGCTCGGCGGCGATCATGGCCATCCTGCTGAACCTGATCTTCAACCACTTCACCACCGGCAACTCGGAAAACCAGTCGGTGTTCGCCGCGGCCTACGAGCGCACCATCCAGTACTCGGACATCTCGGCCCTGCGCGATGGCGATTACTTCAAGGATGGCAAGCTGTTCGACGCCGACGGTAACGAGGTTCCGGTGCTGGAACTCGACGAGCACGGCAACGAGGCGCCCAGGCGCAAGGCAGTTGCCGAACACTGATCGCTGACCAGGACGGTCATCGAGGGGGAGCCGACGCGCATCGTCGGCTCTTTTTTTCGTCTCGAGCATGCGCGCAAGCAGGCACTGTGGGATGCGGGCACTGTGGGAGCGGGCACTGTGGGAGCGGGCTTGCCCCGCGATCCGGTCTGTCGGTACAACATCACTTCATGACAGGACGCCATCGCGGGGCAAGCCCGCTCCCACGTTCGATCCGCTGAGTCGCCCTAGCCGTGCGCCACGAAGTACCGGTTCAACACATTCAGATCCCCCGCCTCCAGCACCCCCGCCAGATAGCGCAACTGCAACCACGCCCGCAGGTACTCATGGCGTGCCTGCGCCAGGTCGCGCCGGGCACCGAACAGCTGCTGCTCGGCGTCCAGCACATCCAGGTTGACCCTCTCCCCTCCCCGCACACTCTTGCGCGTGGCCTGCACCAGGGCCGAGGCGGCCTTCACCGCCAGGTCGTAGGCACGGATCTTCGCCGTGCCGCTGGCGCACAGGTTGAACTGCCGGCGCAGCTGGTTGAGCGTGTCGCGCAGCTGCGCATCCAGCTCGAAACCCGCGGCATCGCGCTGGGCCCGGGCCTGACGCACCGACGCCTGCACACCGCCTCCGGCAAACAGCGGCACGCTCAGTTGCACGCCGATGCTGTCGGTGTCGTAACGCTGGTTGTAGCTGCTCTCGGAGCTGGAACGGGAAATGCCCTTGCTGGCATAGGCACTCAACGAAGGCAGGTGCCCGGCCCGCTGCCGCTCGATGTTCTGCTCGGCGACCTCGAGCCCGTGGCGCTGGCTGGCCAGTTCGGCGTTGTGGGCGACGGCCAGGTCGCGCCAGGGCTCGAAACGCGTGGGGGTGAGCGGCTGGACGCGGAAATCGCCGGCCATCGGCGCCAGGTCCTCGACTGCCACCGGCTCGCCGATGATCGCCTGCAAGACGCGCAACGCCGCATCGAGATTGTCGCCGGCCTCGATCTCCTGGGCCTGGGCCAGCTCGTAGCGGGCGCGGGTTTCCAGCACATCGGTACGGGTGCCCTCGCCGCCCTTGAGCAGGCGCTCATTGAGGGTCAACTGCTCGGCGTAGGTGCGTCGCTGGGCCTGGGCCAGGGCGATCTGTTCGTTGGCGAACAACGCTTCGCTGTAGGCGCCGAACAAACGCACCATCAGCTCCTGGCCACGGCCGCGATAGCGCTCGTCGGCCAGGGCGGCCTGGGCCACGCCACGGCGGTAGTCGCTCCAGGCACCATAGTCGAACAGCGGCTGCTCGAGGGTCAGGGTCGAACTGTAGCTGCGGTAGTCGCGCTGGGTGGTCACGTCGCCGAACTGGCTGCGCTGGGTCACCTCGGAATCGTTACGGGCGCGGTTGTAGCGGTACGACAGCCTGGGCAGCAGGCCGGCACGACCGATCGCCAGGTTCTCGAGCCCCGCCTCGCGCTCGGCGATGGAGCCCTGCCAGGTGGGATCGTTGCGCAGGGCCAGGGCATAGGCGTCGCCCAGGTCCAGGGCCTGCGCCGACAGACTCGTAAACAACAGCAGCGGGCAGGCGGCACGCAAAAACACTGACATCCTTTTATTCCTCGGCCAGGGCGACATGCACCCGGTCGGCCAGTGGCTTGAACAGGTAGTTGAGCATCGAGCGTTCGCCGGTCCGCACGAAGGCCTCCACCGGCATGCCCGGACGGATATCCAGGCCGGCCAGTTGGCCGAGGCCCTGCTCGCTGACCTTGATGCGCACCTGGTAGTAGGGCTGCTGGGTCTTTTCGTCGAGCAGGCGGTCGGCCGAGACCAACGTCACCTCGCCATCCACTCGCGGCGTGGTGCTCTGGTTGAAGGCGACGAACATCAATTCCACCGGCAGCCCTGGGCGCAGGCGGTCGACCATGTCCACCGAGGCACGGGCGTCGACCAGCAACGGCGCATCGCGCGGCACGATCTCCATCAGTTGCTGGCCCCTGGCGATGACCCCGCCGTTGGTGAACACGCTGAGGCCGACCACCGTGCCGGCTACGGGCGCCCGCACCTGGGTATGGGCCAGCTCGAATTCGGCGCTGCGCAGGCGGTTGTCCAGGTCCTCGGCGCTGGCCTGCAGCTCGGCGAGCTGCTGGCGCACCTCGTTCTGATACTCCTGCTGGCGCTGGCCGATGCGCAGCTTGAGTTCCAGCACCTGGCGCCGGGTGCGACCGATACTGCCGAAGTCCTCGGCGATCGAGCCGTTGACCTGGGCCAGCAGGCGTTCGCTGTCGAGCAGGCGATTGCGGGCGATGTAGCCATCCCGAGCCAGTTCGCGCAGGCCGCGCAGTTGCTCGTCCAGCGCGTCACGCTGGGCCTGTTTGCTGGTCAGCGAGCCTTGCAGGCCCTGCAGCGAGGCTTCGGCGCCAGCGATGCTCTCGCGCAGGCCGCCGAGTTCCATCTCCAGCGCCTGGGCGCGGCTGCTGCGCAGTTGCCGCTGGCTCTCCAGCACCGTGGCCACCCAGGCGCTGCCGGCCTGGTCACGCAGCCCCTGCGGGAACTCGATCGAAGCCCTGCCATCGCGCTCGGCCAGCAGGCGCGCTTCGGCGGCGCGGGCGTTGACATACTGCACCCGTAGAGAGCCGACCTGGGCCTGAGCCAGGGTCGGGTCCATGCGCAGCACGACCTGGCCGGCGCTCACCGTGTCGCCGTCACGCACCAGCAACTGCTCGATCACCCCGCCCGTGGGGTGCTGCACGGCCTGTCGGCTACCGGCGACCATCACGCTGCCGCTGACCGGCACACCCTTGTCCAGCGGCGCCAACGCGGCCCACAGGAGGAAGCCACCGAAACCTGCCAGCACCAGCCAGCGGCCGACCCGGCCCGGGCGGTGTTCGTCGAGGCTGAGCAGGCTCGCCTCGGTCTTTTGCGTGGAGAGGGCGTGTACGCTCATGAAGTCAGGCTCTTGGCTGGCCGAAGGTGACGCTCAGGCCGATGGGATTGCGTGTGGTGGGTGGCGCGACGGGTGAGGGAGCCGGCCGGGCGGACCGTTGTGCGTCCTGCAGCACCCGGGCGGTGGGGCCGAAGGCCTGCAACTGGCCGCTCTTGAGCATCAGCAAGTTGTCCAGGCCGGCCAGCAGCGAGGACTTGTGGGTAATCAGGATCAACGTGCGCTTGTGCTCGCGCAGCCTGGCAATGGCCTCGACCAGCGCCTGCTCCCCGGCTTCATCGAGATTGGAATTGGGCTCGTCGAGCACGATCAGCGCCGGCAGCCCATACAGCGCCCGCGCCAGGCCGATGCGCTGGCGCTGGCCGCCGGACAGGCCCAGCCCGCCCTCGCCCAGCAGCGTGTCATAGCCGCCCGGCAGCTTGAGGATCATGTCGTGCACCCCCGCCAGCTGCGCCGCGGCCACCACCTGCTGGGCATCCACCGCGCCAAGCCGGGCGATGTTGTCGGCGATGCTGCCGGCGAACAGCTGCACGTCCTGGGGCAGGTAGCCGATATGCTGACCCAGTGCGCCACGGTCCCAGACCCTCAGGTCCGCGCCATCCAGGCGGACCTTGCCGCTCGCCGGGGCAACGGCGCCGACCAGCAGCCGCGCCAGGGTCGACTTGCCCGAGCCGGACGGGCCGATGATCCCCAGTGACTCGCCCGCTGGCAGTTCGAAGCCCAGGTTGTTCAGGCACAGACGGCTGCTGCCCGGCTGCGTCGCCCCCACCTGCTCAAGCGTCAGCTTGCCAAGCGGTGCCGGCAGCGGCATGCCCGCCGGACGCGGCGGCTGGGCCAGCAGCAGCTCGCTGAGGCGCTGATAGGCCAGGCGCGCGCCACTCCATTGGCGCCAGGCGCCGATCAACTGGTCGATGGGTGCCAGCACCCGGGCCATGAGGATGGAGCCGGCGATCATCATCCCCGGCGTGATCAGTTGCTCGATGGCCAGCCAGGCGCCCAGGCCGAGCACCAGCGACTGCAGCGCCAGGCGCACGGTCTTGGTCAGCGCGGTGACCGCCGCGGTACGCTCGCTGCCCAGGTTCTGCCGAGCCAGGAAGCCATGGTGCAGGCGCGCCCAGCGCTGACGCACCGGCGCCAGCATGCCCATGGCCTCGATCACCTCGGCGTTGCGCAGGTTGGCGCTGGCTTCCAGGCCGGCCTGCTGCGACAGCTGCCCGGCCTCGGCGAACGGCGCCTGGGTCAGGCGCTCGTTGACCCAGGCCAGCAGCGTCAGCAGCACCGCCCCCAGCAGCGCCATCAGGCCGAGCCATGGGCTGAACATGAACATCACCAGCAGGTACACCGGGAACCACGGCGCGTCGAAGAACGCGAACAGGGCCTGACCGGTGGCGAACTGGCGCAGCGCGGTCAGGTCGGCGAGCATCTGCCCTGCGGCACCCTTGTGCCCGGCCAGGCTGGCCTCGTAGGCGGCCTCGAACACCCGTGGGTTGAGGTCCATGTCCATGCGCGTGCCCAAGCGGATCACCACCTGGCTGCGCAGCCACTCCAGCAGGCCCATGAAGGCGAACACCCCGAGCACCATGAGGCTGAGCATCAACAGGGTCATCTCGTTGCGCGACGACAGGACCCGGTCGTAGACCTGCAGCATATACAGCGCCGGGGCCAGCATCAGCACGTTGATCACCGCGGTGAACAGCGCAACGTTGCCAAGCCCGGCACGGCAGGCCCTGAGCGCCCGCAGCACTTCGTTGGCCGCGGCGGGAGCGGTTCGCATTTGTTGGAAACCTCGTAGAAGGCGCCGACCGGTGATTGCATTCGCCCTGTCGTCGCCACAGAATTCGCACCGCCGCAGCCTGGGCCCGGCAAAGACACGGGCTGCGGGGTAAGTGCATCAGATCAGCGAATGGCAGGGTGACCTTCCATTCGCTTTTTCATGCCTGCGCTCAGGCCGCCAGGGCCAGGTCCTCGGGCAGCGCCTGCACGCCGACCGCTTCGGCAGCAGCGGCGTGAGCCGGGCCGGCGGCCAGGGCCGCACCGATCTCGGCGAAGGTGCTGTTGGTGGAGACACCATAACCGGCCAGCAGGTTGTCCAGCACGCCTTCCAGGGCCGAGGTGTTGCCCTGCATCAGGCCGTAGATCACGCCCTGCACTTCGTTGCCGGCACGCCCGGCACCCTGCGCGGCATCCAGGTCCAGGCCGTTGAAGCTGACCACGTAGTTGCCCAGGCTGAAGTCGCTGCCGCTGCCGCCACCGAGCACTTCACCCAGGGAGACGTTGTCCAGCGAGCCCCACAGGTAGTGGTTGAGGTTGTCGCCCGGGGCCTTGGACGGGTCGAACACATAGTGCAGACCGTTGGCGCTGTCGCTGTCGGCAATGAAGGCGTAGTCCGAGTTGTTGCGACCGTGGGTGGCGTACTGGTCGCCATCGAAGGTGCCGTTGCTGAAGCCGCCGGTGTTGCTGTAGCCATGGCCGGCGGTGACGAAGCCGGCACTCCAGAAGGCCAGGTAGTCGTCGACGGTCGAGCTGGCGAAGGCGGCGTCATAGTTAACGGAGATGGTCATAACGGTTCCTCGTTGTTGCACAGTGATGACGAAGGCGCGTTCCGTGCCTTCGCGTCGCCCGGAATGGGCAAACCCGGTTGGTTCAGAAGCGGTACTCGAGCATGCCGCTCAAGGTGCGGCCGCGGGCCAGCGACAGGTTGTTGCCGTCGCCCATGGCCACGAAGTAGGCCTCGTCGGTGGCGTTCTCCAGCGACAGGGCCAGGTTCAGGCTGGGGGTCATCCAGTAGCTGGCGTAGAGGTCGTAGACCGTGTACTGCGGCCACTGGGCCTGATCGATCTGGTTGTAGGTATGGCTCTTGAGGTTCTCGCCGTTGCCTTCGCTGTAACGCACGCGCATGCCCACATCCAGGGTGCGCTCGAGCAGGCGCATGCCCAGGGTCAGGGCGCCACGGTCGGCGGGCATGTACGAGGCGTTGCCCATGATGTCGCCGCAACTGACGATAGCGTTGGTGTCTGCGGCGCCCTCGGCGCGTGATACGCGCACCGGCAGCATGATGATGCGGCTGCCCACCCGCACCGGGCGCATGACGGTACCGGCGCTGACCAGACGCTGTGCGCCACCCATGTAGAACTGGTTGGAACAGAACTCGTTGCTGCCGATCATGTGGGTGTAGCTGAGCTGGCCGTAGTAGGCACCGGCATCGTAGTCCAGGCTGTATTCCACGCCGCGAAAGCGTGTGGTCTCCAGGTTGTTCTGGTAGGCCGAACGGCCCAGGGCGATGCCTGCCACGCTACTGCCGGGCAGCGAGACATTGGTGTCGAGGAACGAGAAGTTGTCGATGCGCGTATCGAAGTAGGCGACCTTGGCGCCGAAGCGGTCGCCGTCGCGCAGCAGCGACTCCTTGAAGATGTTCAGCCCCAGCTCCCAGTTGTGCGACTCCTCGGCCTTGAGGAACGGGTTGGGGTAGACCATCTCGGCACTGCCGCCGGCATGCGGGCGGCCGCTCATGAACACTTCGGTCACCGCTGGCGGGCGCCAGCCACGGCCCCAGCGGGTATAGACCTGCAACCAGTCCGGCCCGGGCTTGAGCGCGATGCCGAAGGTCGGCGAGAAGCGTCCCTCCTCGGTGTCCTCGTCGAAGATCATGTGGGTCTGCTGGCGGGTAAGGCCGACCTCGGTGACGCCTTCGGGGTACATCCAGGTGGTGACACCGGTCTTGCCGCTCAGGCGATAACGGTCGTAGCGCAGCCCGGCATCCAGGGTGAGCCAGTCGTCATGCTCGTAGGTGAGCTTGCCGAACAGGCTGGCCATCACTCGCTTGCCCTTGGGGTTGGCGCCCTGCACGTAGGGTAGCGATTCCACCTCGTTGACTGCGGCGATGCGCTCGGTGCTGGGGCGGAAGCTGTCCTGGAACAACTCGGTGCCGTAGTTGAAGCTCAGGGTGTCGGCCTGTCCCAGGTGCCAGCGCGAGGTGTTCTGCAGCTGCAGGCCCCAGGTGTCGGTCTGGAAGCGGTCGGTGTAGGCCTCGACACGGTTGCCGGTGGCGGCGCTGGACAGGTTGTCGGCGTTCCAGCGGTCCTGGCGGGTGGTCACGTAGTACAGCTTGGCCTTGAAGTCGATCAGGTCGTTGTCCGGGGTGAAGCTGTAGTCCAGCGCGGCATTCTTCGCATTGATGTCGTTGGTGCCGGTGACCCGGTAGTAATAGCGGTTGGCGTTGCTGTCGTTGTAGGTCCAGGCGTCCTTGCTGTCGGTGTCGGTCTCGATGTAGCTGAACTGCAGGCGCTGGTCGTCGGCGAAGTTGAGGCCGAACTTGAACAGCTGGGAGCGGGTCACGCTGTCCATCGCCCCCACTTCGCCATGCAGCCAGCTCTTCCAGGCCTCGCGATTCTCCAGCTTGCCGCGGATCTGCGTGCCCAGGTTGTCGGCGTTCTGCGTACCGCTGCGGTAGTTGCCGAAATGCCGCTCGCTGTGGCCAAGCAGGATATCGCCGGCTTCATTGCCGACGGCGAACAGCGCACTGCCATTGAAGTAGGTGCCGTTGCCCAACTCGCCGATACCGTGGCCGGCGCGCAGGCGACCACCGATCTCCTTGCCCTGGCCGAGCAGGTCGCGGGCATCGACGGTGTTGAAGCTGGCGATGCCGCCGATCACTCCGGCACCGCCCATGCCGGCCGAGGTGCCCTTGTCGATCTCGACGCCCTGGATGAACTCGGGGTCGATGAACATCACGCCGTTGCGCTGCTGGTGGCCGTTGACGTTGAAGTTCTGGCGCATGCCGTCGATGTTCATGTTGACCCGGCCATAGTCCTGCACGCCGCGGATGTTGACCGACAGTCCTGGGTCACGCTGGTTGACCGCGGTGTACACGCCCGGGGTCTGTTCGAGCAGGTCGGCGGCATGACGAGGGGCACGCTGCTCGATCTGCTCGCGGGTAATCACACTGACCGATCGCGGGGTCTGGTACACCCAATCGCCATCGCGCTGAGAATCGACATGGGTCGCGCCCAGCTCCAGGACCTCGCCGTCCTGGGCGACACGCTCCAGGCCGACCTGTCCGGCGGCGCTGAAGTGGTAGCGTACCGGCGTGCCGCGCAGCAGTTGGCGCAGGCCCTCTTCAGCCGGGTAGCTGCCGCGCAGCCCCTCGCTGCGCAGGCCGGCCAGCTTGCGGCTGTCGAAGAACACCTGCACAGCGGACTGCTCGGCGTAGGCCAGTACCGCGCTGTCGAGCGACTGGGCCGGAATATCGAAACGCACCAGGTTGCGGTTGGCGGTGCTTGGCGAATCGGCGGCGTGTGCCATGCCGATCCCCATCGGCAAAGCACAGCTGCCCAGGACCAGGCTGCCGGCCAGGGCGAGGCGGCCCAGAGGGCGCAAGGGTTGTTGTCGTGGCGTGCTCACTGCGGTTGCTCGTCCGTTGTTGGCGTTTTCTAGTAATGAAAATCAATCTCAACAATCAGACGAGCAACGCAGGAAAAGTCAGTAACTAAAATAGAAAGTTTTTTGCCGAAGCCGCGTTCAGTAGAGCACGGCCAGGCCTGGAAGCTCGATCAGCCGGGCCTTGAGCTCGTCACCGAGCACCACCGGGGCGGTGCCTAGCTGGTCGAGGCGGAATACGCCGCTGACCTCACGCCGGGCCAGTGCGTCACTGGCGACTACCAGCTGGCCAGCACGGTAGCGATTGAGCCGGGCGACCACCTCGGCGAGCGGCTGGCGTTCGAACACCAGCACGCCGCGCTGCCAGTCCGTGGCCCGCCGCAGATCGTGACCCGGCCAGGGTCGTATCCCTTTGCGCTGGTCATAGCGCAAGCTATCGCCCTGCTCCAGTAACTGGCTGGCCGGGCCCTGCAACGGCGGCGCCTGCAGCTCGACGGCGACGCTGTGCTCCAACATGCCGACCCAGCCCCCCTCACCCTGCGCGCCAACCACGAAGCGTGTACCGAGGGCGCGACTGGTAGCCCCGGCGTATTCGACCACGAACGGGCGTGCGTCCTGGGCCGTGACCGGTGCGGCAGTGAAGATGGCTTCACCGGACAACAGGCGCACGCGGCGCTCCTGATCGTCGAAGGCAAGCTGGACGGCGCTACGGCTGTCCAGTTCGACCTGGCTGCCATCGGGCAGGGTCACCCGGCGCACCTCGCCGATACCCGTGAGGTAGTCCGCACGCCAGCCTAGCCATGCCTGCGGCCCTTGCTGCACAGTGAGCACGGCCAGCAACAGCGCCGCCGCGCTGGCGACAGCCCGGCGCAACCGAGGTCGCCGTCGCCGTACCGGGCTGCCCTGAAGGGGAGTCGTGGGGCGAACGGCCGAGACAGCGGGCAAGCTTGCCAATTGCCCAAGGTCAGCCCAGGTGGCCTGGGCGAAACCATAGGCCTGGGCGTGCCGGGGATCGCTGGCGCACCACTGGTCCAAGGCGTGCTGCTGCGCCGGGCCCAGGGGACCGGCCTGCTGCAGCACCACCCACTCGGCGGCCTGCTCGCGGATGGCTTGCTCGTTCTGGCTGCTCACACGGTTCTCTCGTGATCTGGTTATGTCTGGGCTGACGTCTGAAGCGGCATTTGTCAGTAAACCGTTGGTCATTCGGTTTCCTGCAGGCACTGCATCACATAGGCCAGGGCCTTGGCCAGATGCTTTTGCACCGAGCTGTCGGAGATCCCCAGGTGCCGGGCAACCTCGGCGTGGGTCATGCCTTCCAGGCGGTTGAGGCGAAAGATTTCCCGGGTACGTTCGGGCAGCTCGCCGAGGATCGCCTGCAGGCGACGCAGGTGCTGCTCACGCACGGCCTGCTCCTCGAGCCCGGGGCCATCCTCGACGATCGCCTCGAAGGCTTCGTGGGGCACCGTGTCGGTCTTGCGCCGCTGCTGCTGGCGCACGTGATCGATCATCAGGTTGTGCGCGGTGCGGTACAGGTAGGCCTGGGCGTTGTCGATCGGCTCGTGACGTTGCTGCTCGGCCAGGCGCAGGAAGCTGTCCTGCACCAGGTCGGCCGCCAGCTGCGGGTCGCGCACCTTGCGCGAGAGCAGGCCCTGAAGGTTTTTCGCGTGCTTTGTGAACAGCCGCTTGAGGTCGAACTCCGCCACACGCTCTCCATGGGGTGGTCGCAAGGTGGCGGTATGCTACTGGTTATTGAGAATCACTTGCAAGAAACAGCATTACTCGAAGAGTGCATCCAGCGCCTGTTCCAGACGGGTCACGGCAATCACCTGCAACCCGACGGGCGCTTCCTTCGGCGCGTTGCCCTTGGGCACGATGGCGCGCTTGAAGCCATGCTTGGCCGCCTCTTTCAGACGCTCCTGGCCGCTGGGCACCGGGCGCACCTCACCCGACAGGCCAATCTCGCCGAACACCAGCAGGCCATGGGCGAGCGGGCGGTTGCGCAGGCTCGACATCACCGCCGCCAGCAACGCCAGGTCCGAGGCGGTTTCGAGCACCTTCACGCCACCAACGACGTTGAGGAACACGTCCTGGTCGTGGGTGGGGATGCCGCCGTGCCGGTGCAGCACCGCCAGCAGCATGGCCAGGCGGTTCTGGTCCAGACCCAGGGTCACCCGTCGCGGGTTGGCCAGGTGGCTGTCGTCGACCAGCGCCTGGACCTCCACCAGCATCGGCCGGGTACCTTCCCAGGTGGCCATGACCACGCTGCCCGGCACTTCCTCCTGGGTACGGTTGAGGAAAATCGCCGACGGGTTGGAGACTTCCTTGAGGCCACGGTCGGTCATGCCGAACACACCCAGTTCGTTGACCGCGCCGAAGCGGTTCTTCACCGCCCGCAGCAGGCGCAGGCGGCCGTCGGACTCACCCTCGAAATACAGCACGGTGTCGACCATGTGCTCGAGCACCCGGGGCCCGGCCAACGAGCCTTCCTTGGTGACATGGCCGACCAGGAAGATCGCCGTGCCGCTCTGCTTGGCGTAGCGCACCAGCAATGCCGTGCTCTCACGCACCTGGGCGACACCGCCCGGAGCCGACTGCAACTGCTCGGTGAAGATGGTCTGGATCGAGTCGATGACCATCACCCGCGGCTTTTCCTGGCGGGCGGTGGCGATGATGGTCTCGATGCAGGTTTCGGTCATGACCTTGAGCTGCTCCTGGGGCAGGCCCAGGCGCCGGGAGCGCATGGCCACCTGCTGCTGCGACTCCTCGCCGGTGACATACAGCGCCGGCATCTGCGTGGCGATGTTGCACAGGGTCTGCAGGAGGATGGTGGACTTGCCGATCCCCGGATCACCGCCGATCAGCACCACCGAGCCGTCCACCAGGCCCCCGCCGAGCACGCGATCGAGCTCGGTGCTGCTGGTGGTGAAACGCGGGATCTCCTCGACGCTGACTTCGGCCAGGGTCTTGATCTGCGCCTGCTGCCCGGTCCAGCCGGCACGCCCGCTCGGCGCCGCGGCGCCGCCGCTCTCGATCATGGTCTCGACCAGGGTGTTCCAGGCCCCGCAGTCACCGCACTGGCCGGCCCATTTGGGGAAGGTCGCGCCGCACTCTGTGCAGCCATACAAGCGCTTGGCCTTGGCCATGGGCGGGTCTCCTGGAAAAAACCGCCATGATAGCCGAACACGGACGTGTCCCGGAGGCTGCGGCAGGCGACAAAACTATTCGCGCTAAACACAGTCTGTAGCTGCGAACGTCACGCATGAAGCGTTTTAGTGGCTTACACTGCGTTTACCTCTCCATTCGTAACAAAGGAATACAGCATGGGCATGCTCAGTGAATTCAAGGCCTTCGCGGTCAAGGGAAATGTTGTCGACATGGCGGTAGGTATCATCATCGGCGCGGCGTTCGGCAAGATCGTCTCGTCCTTTGTCGGCGACGTGATCATGCCCCCTATCGGTATGCTGATCGGCGGAGTGGATTTCAGCGACCTGGCGATCACGCTCAAGGCCGCCGAAGGCGATGTGCCAGCCGTGGTAATGGCCTATGGCAAGTTCATCCAGACCATCCTCGACTTCATCATCGTCGCCTTCGCCATCTTCATGGGCGTGAAGGTGATCAACCGCCTCAAGCGCGAAGAGGCCGTGGCACCGACCGCACCGCCAGTGCCAAGCGCCGAGGAAACCCTGCTGACCGAGATTCGCGACCTGCTCAAGGCGCAGAACCGCCAGCCCTGAAGCACAAAACGACTGGGGCCGCTTTTCGGCGGCCCCAGTGACGACGATCCAACAGGCGCTGTTGTGCCTTACCAGTAGTTCTCCACCGCCACCTGCCCCGGCCGCTTGCTCAGGCTCAACTGCAGGTCACGCGCCTTGAGCACCTTGCGCGTCTCGTCGATCATCTGCGGGTTGCCGCACAGCATGATCCGCGAATGCTCCGGCGACAGCGCCAGCCCCGCCGCCTTTTCCAGCTCACCGTTCTCGATCAGCGTGGTGATCCGCGCATTCAATGCACCCGGATGCGGCTCTCGGGTTACCACCGGGATGAACTGCAGCTTGCCCGCGAACTCCGCCAGGTAGTCGCGCTGCTCCAGCGCGGCGATCTCGTCCACATACGCCAGCTCCTTCGCCTCGCGCACCGAGTAGACCAGCTTGATGTTGTCGAAGCGCTCCCAAGCCTCGAAGTCCTGCAGGATCGACATGAACGGCGCAATGCCGGTGCCGGTGGCCAGCAGCCACAGGTCGCGACCACCGACGAAACGGTCGAGGGTCAGGTAGCCGAAGGCCTGGCGGTCGATCAGCAGGGTGTCGCCCTCGCCCAGGCGGCTCAGCTCGCTGGTGAACTCGCCCCCCGGCACCACGATGGAGAAGAAGTCGAGGAACTCGTCATGGGGCGCGCTGACCATGGAATAGGCGCGCCAGGCGACGCTGCCATCGGCCTTGCTCACCCCAAGGCGAGCGAACTGCCCGGCGCGGAAACGGAAACCGGCATCGCGAGTGACACGCAGGGAAAACAGGTTGGGCGTCAGGGGCTGGACGTCGAGCAGGGTCTGGCGGGTGAATTTGTCGGCGCTGGCGGTCATGACGGACTCCATGGAACAGATGCGCGTAGTGTCGCGCAAAGCAGCGGAGATAAACACCGTCGGTTTGTAAGGTATCGCCTGGGACTGCTCGCAATCAGCTAAGAAAACGCGCCAGCTATAACAAAAAAACCCAGCACAGAGTTAGGAGATTTCCTACACTTCGCTTCGTGCGTTTCCTACATTGGATCCAGCGAGAAGCAGAAGGGAGCTTCATCGATGCCACACTGGAAGACTGAAGATCTCCAGCAGCTGCTGGACGAGCGCGAGCCCAAACAGATTTTCGCATGCGCCGTAGACCTGATACAGAAGCTCGACATGGAGTATCTGGGTTTGACGCTACATCTGCATGCCTGTGCAAAGGTTCCGCAGGTAATTCTCTACAACAACTATCCCAAAAGCTGGAATGATCGTTACCAGAACGAGAATTTCATCAGTATGGATCCGACAATATTAAAGTGCCACCTCGGCGAGCTGCCTTTTGTCTGGAGCGACGATCTCTTCCGCGACGTCCCACAGCTGCGCGAGGAAGCCCATGCGCACGGGCTGACCTACGGCTGGACCCAGTCAACGCATGACCTGCGGCATAACGAAAGCCACTTGAGCGTGTCCCGGCGCTCCCGCGCCATCGACGAAGACGAACATTACGAAAAGTGCGCTGCAACGATGTGGCTATGCAACACCTTGCACACGTTGCTCAGTGAATATCACCTGACCCATCTCTACGGGCTCAGCGTGCGGGAACTGGAGGTGATGGACTGGTGCGCCAAAGGCAAGATTGCCGAGGATATTGCCAAGATCCTGCGCTTATCGACCAGCACAGTGAACTTTCATATCCGCAGCGCCATCGACAAGACCAATGCTCCCAACAAGACAGCGGCGGTCGCCAAGCTCGTCGAAGCCAAGCAGATCAGTCCCAGGTAAAGGCTCGGAATCTGTAGAATCGCGTACCTCATGTCCATCGCGCCCCGCGATGACCAGCACCACCTTGAGTCGTACGCCATGCCCCTGTTCAACAGCCCCTTCGCCGACCTCGACCTGATCCGCCAGCCGGCCCAGGCCAACGACCCGTTGCTGGCCTTCGACGCCGCCGACCAGTACCTGCTGGAGCACCTGGCGGCCCAGGCGCCGCAGGCGAGCTGCAAGGTGCTGGTGCTCAACGACAGCTTCGGCGCCCTGGCCGCGAGCCTCGCGGGGCATGTGCAGGTGAGCAGCAGCGGCGACTCGCACCTGGCGCACCTGGCCCTGGAGAAGAACCTGGCGGGTAACGGCAAGCCATTCGACAGCGTGCCCTTCATCCCGGCCAGCGAGACCTTCCAGGGCCCGTTCGAACGCGTGCTGGTGCGCGTGCCCAAGACCCTGGCCCTGCTCGAGGAACAGCTGATCCGCCTGCAGGGCCAGTTGGCGCCCGGCGCCCAGGTGATCGCCGGGGCCATGATCAAGCACCTGCCCCGCGCCGCCGGCGACCTGATGGAGAAGTACATCGGCCCGGTCCAGGCTTCGCTGGCGCAGAAGAAGGCCCGCCTGCTGATTGCCACTGTCGGCGAACGCCCGACCGCGCGCTCGCCCTACCCCAGCCGCTACCGCCTGGACAGCCCGGCCCTGGAGCTGGTCAATCACGCCAACGTGTTCTGCCGCGAAGGCCTGGACATCGGCACCCGCGCTTTCCTGCCACACCTGCCACGCGACCTGGGCCGCGCCCGTGTCGCCGATCTCGGTTGTGGCAATGGCGTGCTGGCGATCGCCTGCGCCCTGGCCAACCCGGATGCGCAGTTCACCCTGGTCGACGAGTCGTACATGGCGGTGCAGTCGGCGCGGGAGAACTGGCAGGCGGCGCTGGGTGATCGCGAAGTGACGATCAGGGCCGCGGATGGCCTGGCCGGTCAGGAGAAACAATCGCTGGACGTGGTGCTGTGCAACCCGCCGTTCCACCAGCAGCAGGTGGTCGGCGACTTCCTCGCCTGGCGCATGTTCCAGCAGGCCCGGGAGGCGCTGGAGGTCGGTGGCGCGCTGTACATCGTCGGCAACCGCCACCTGGGCTACCACAGCAAGCTGGCGCGATTGTTCCGAGGGGTCGAGCAGGTGGCTGCGACGCCGAAGTTCGTGGTGTTGAAAGCCCGTAAATAAACACCCGATAGAAAACGAGAAAAGCCCGCCCCTACTGGTTCTGTAGGAGCGGGCTTGTCCCGCGATCGGGCTGCACCGCAGCCCTCAAAACCTAGTGGGTACTCAAGCCTGCCGCACTCATGAACATGCGCATGCCATAAGCCACCACCCCAAGCGCCGCCACGCTCAGCCCCCAGATCAGCACCAGCCAACCCAGGCGTTGCCACAGCGGCTTTTTCTCTTCGACGTTCATCACGATACGCTCCTAGTGATAGCCATCTTCATGGGTCACCTTGCCGCGGAACACGTAGTAGCTCCAGTAGGTGTAGCCAAGGATGAACGGCAGGATGAACAGCGTGCCCACCAGCATGAAGCCCTGGCTCTGCGGTGGCGCCGCGGCGTCCCAGATGCTGATCGACGGCGGGATGATGTTCGGCCACAGGCTGATACCCAGCCCGCTGTAGCCCAGGAAGATCAGCACCAGGGTCAGCAGGAACGGCGTGTAGTGGGCATTGCGCGCCACCGCCCGCAGCAGGCCGTAGAAGGTCACCAGCACCAGGATCGGCACCGGCATGAACCAGACCAGGTTGGGCATGCTGAACCAGCGTTCGGCGATCTGCGGATAGGCGATCGGCGTCCACAGGCTGACCACGCCGATGACCGCCAGCAGCACCAGCGCCAGTGGCCGAGCGATGTCATGCATCTGCTTCTGCAGCGGCCCTTCGGTCTTCATGATCAGCCAGGTGCAGCCCAGCAGGGTGTAGGCGACGATCAGGCCCAGGCCGGAGAACAGCGTGAACGGCGTCAGCCAGTCCAGGGTGCCGCCGACGAACTTGCGGTCGACCACCTTGAAGCCCTCGATGAACGCGCCCAGGGCCACGCCCTGGAAGAAGGTCGCCACCAGCGAGCCCCAGATGAACGCCTTGTCCCAGATGTGCCGCTTGTTGGCCCGGGCCTTGAAACGGAACTCGAAGGCCACGCCACGGAAGATCAGGCCCACCAGCATCAGGATCAACGGCAGGTACAGTGCCTCCAGCACCACCGAGTAGGCCAGCGGGAAGGCGCCGAACAGCGCCGCGCCGCCCAGCACCAGCCAGGTTTCGTTGCCGTCCCATACCGGGGCGACGGTGTTCATCATCACATCGCGGTCACGCTCGTCCTTGACGAAGGGGAAGAGCATGCCGATTCCCAGGTCGAAACCATCCATCACCACGTACATCATGACGCCGAAGATGATGATCACGGCCCAGATCAGCGGAAGATCGATACCCATCTCAGTTCCCCTTGCTCAGGCTGGCGGAGTCGGCCTCATGGCCTTCATCGGCGGCGGACAGTGGCCGCGCCGGCGTGCGTTTCTGGCCAGGGCCACCCGGGGTGTGCTCCTCGCCTTCGCCGGTCTTCGGCCCTTTGCGCACCAGGCGCATCATGTAGCCGATGCCGGTGCCGAACAGGGCGAAGTAGACCACCACGAACATCACCAGGGTGAAACCAAGTTGCGCGTAGCTATGGTTGGACACCCCATCGGCGGTGCGCATCAGCCCATAGACCACCCAGGGCTGGCGACCGACCTCGGTGGTGAACCAGCCGGCGAGGATGGCGATCAACCCGGACGGGCCCATCCACAAGGTCAGGTAGAGGAACGGACGCGAGCTGTACAGCGTGCCGCGCTTGCGCAGCCACAGGCTCCACAGGCCGACGAAGATCATCAGCATGCCCAGCCCGACCATGATCCGGAACGACCAGAACACGATGGTCGAATTGGGTCGATCCTCGGGCGGGAAGTCCTTCATCGCCGGGACCTGCTTGTCCAGGCTGTGGGTGAGGATCAGGCTGCCGAGCGCCGGGATCTCGATCTTGAAGCGCGTGGTCTCGGCCTGCATGTCGGGAATGCCGAACAGGATCAGCGGGGTCGGCTCGCCGGGCTTGTTCTCCCAGTGGCCTTCGATGGCGGCGATCTTCACCGGCTGGTGCTTGAGGGTGTTCAAGCCATGGAAGTCACCGATCACCGCCTGTACCGGCGCGACGATCAGCGCCATCCACATGGCCATCGACAGCATCTTGCGCACCGCCGGGTTGTCGCGCCCGCGCAGCAGGTGCCAGGCCGCCGAGGCGCCGACGAAGAACGCGGTGGCGACGAAGGCCGCGGTGGCCATGTGCATCAGCCGGTAGGGGAAGGACGGGTTGAAGATCACCGCGAACCAGTCCACCGGGATCACCTGGCCATTGACGATCTCGTAGCCCTGGGGCGTCTGCATCCAGCTGTTGGAGGCGAGGATCCAGAACGTCGACACCAGCGTGCCGAGCGCCACCATGCACGTGGCAAAGAAGTGCAGGCCACGCCCGACACGGTTCCAGCCGAACAGCATGACGCCGAGGAAACCGGCCTCGAGGAAGAAGGCGGTCAAGACCTCGTAAGTAAGTAATGGACCGGTGATGGACCCGGCAAAGTCGGAGAACTGGCTCCAGTTGGTGCCGAACTGGTAGGCCATGACCAGGCCCGAGACCACGCCCATGCCGAAGTTGACGGCGAAGATCTTCGACCAGAAGTGGTAGAGGTCACGGTAGGTATTGTCGCCGGTCTTCAGCCAAAGGCCTTCGAGGACCGCCAGGTAGCTCGCCAGGCCAATGGTGATGGCCGGGAACAGGATGTGAAAGGACACGGTAAAGGCAAACTGGATTCGGGCGAGCTCTAGGGCTTCCAATCCGAACATGGTGCTTCCTCTTCAGGTAATCCGGCGACCGGGCTCATGGCCTGTCGCCCACTGCCCCCACGGGTATCGAGTGCGGCGCGTTGGAATTGTTCTGTTCGATCGCGGGGATTCCGGCCCGAGGGCCAAGATCGTTGCATCTGGAACGATTGATCCAGGTCAACGACTGAATGGAAGCATAGTCCCGAATGACCCATCCGGATGTGTGGTTGATTGCCGCGTGACCGGTTGCCTCACCCTCTTTTTTTGCGTGTGAAAAGTTGATCCACGCGGCTTTCAGCAACTATTTGTTACAAACAGATGTTACTCTTCAGCCCCCTCTGGTACCGAGGTCGCAGGCTCCCCGATGTCCGATTCCGCCCCGAAATTGCTGCGCCATCACCGCCCGTTCCTCGCCTTCTGGCTGGCCCGCGTGTTCACCGCCAGCGGCTTCCAGATGCTCACCGTGGCCATCGGCTGGCATCTCTACCAACTGACCGGCAATGTCCTCGACCTGGGCCTGGTCGGGCTGGTCGAGTTCGCCCCCCGCGTGCTGTTCATGCTGCACACCGGTCACGTCGCCGACCGCTATGACCGGCGCAAGGTCGCCGCCCTGTGCCAGACCCTGCAGGCGCTGATCGCCCTCGCACTGGCCGTGGGCAGCTTTACCGACAACGTCAGCCGCGAACTGATCTTCGTGCTGGCCTTCCTGCTGGGGGCCGCCCGCTCGTTCGAGATGCCGGCGACCCAGGCCCTGCTGCCCAACGTGGTACCACCCGGGCTGTTCCCACGCGCGGTGGCGGCCTCTGCATCGGCGTCCCAGGCGGCGACCATCGTCGCCCCGGCGGTGGGCGGCCTGCTCTACGCCCTCGGCAGTACCTGGGTTTACGGTCCGACCGTAGTCCTCTATCTCATCGCCTGTCTTTTGACCCTGAGCCTCGATGCCCGTCGGCAGCCGCCGCAGCCAGGCAGGGCCAACCTCGACTCGCTGCTGGCCGGGATCCGCTTCATCCGCAGCCGTCCGGATATCCTCGGCGCGATCTCGCTGGACCTGTTCGCCGTGCTGCTGGGCGGTGCCACCGCCCTGCTGCCGGTGTTCGCCAAGGACATCCTGCTCACCGGCGCCTGGGGCCTGGGTCTGTTGCGCTCGGCGCCCGCCGTCGGTGCATTGTTGATGTCGCTGTGGCTGGCGCGCTTCCCGGTGGAACGCAAGGTGGGTCTGACCATGTTCACCGCAGTGGGCATATTTGGCGTCGCGACCATCGCCTTCGGCCTGTCCACTTCGTTCTGGTTCTCCCTAGCGGTGCTGGTGGTGCTGGGCGCGGCGGACATGATCAGCATGGTCATCCGCAGCGCCTTCGTGCAGTTGGAGACGCCAGACGAGATGCGCGGCCGGGTGAGCGCGGTGAACGGGCTGTTCATCGGTGCCTCGAACCAGCTCGGCGAGTTCGAGTCGGGCGTTACCGCGCACTGGTTTGGCACAGTGCCGGCGGTGGTGCTCGGTGGCGTGGGCACGCTGGTGGTGACCGGGGTGTGGATGAAGCTGTTCCCGACGCTGACCCATCGGGACCGGATGCACAACAGCTGATCGGTTGCCTGTGCCGGCCTCTTCGCGGGTAAACCCGCTCCCACAGGCGTGGCGCGTGGCTTGAGGGCTGCACGGTCACTGTGGGAGCGGCTTCAGCCGCGAACACCGGCATAGCCGGTGCCAGGCACCGCGTCGCCTGCTTCGCGGCGGTGCGGCGGTCCGATAAACCCGCTCCCACAGGGATCGCGCCAGATTCTAAAAATTGAGCAAGACAGTTGCTCCCACAGGCGTGGCTTGAGAGCTGCACGGTCGCTGTGGGAGCGGCTTCAGCCACGAACACCGGCATAGCCGGTGCCAGGTACCGCGTCGCCTGCTTCGCGGCGGTGCGGCGGTCCGATAAACCCGCTTCCACAGGGATCGCGCCGCCCTCAGGCCCTGTGAAATACCTGTGGGAGCGGGCTTGCCCGCGAAAGGGCCGACACAGGCTGGAGAAAACCCTCTCCCCAATGGCCATAGGCCCCCGCCATCCATGCTGGTATGATGCGCGGCTTTTTTCCGCCCCACACAAAACCACGGTATCCGGTACGGTCTGTGCTTTGCTGTTGGGGTCGATACATTCACGGCGCGAGGGCGCCCGGGGAGCAGGCATGCTGGAAAGGCTGTTTCAACTAAAAGCACACGACACCAATGTGCGCACCGAGATTCTCGCGGGCGTCACCACCTTCCTGGCCATGGCCTACATCCTGTTCGTCAACCCGAGCATCCTCGGCGAGACCGGCATGGACAAGGGCGCGCTGTTCGTCGCCACGTGCCTGGCCGCGGCCATCGGCTCGGTGACCATGGGCATCATCGCCAACTACCCGATCGCCCTGGCGCCGGGCATGGGCCTGAACGCCTTCTTCACCTACACCGTGGTCCTGCACATGGGCCACACCTGGCAGGTGGCGCTGGGCGCGGTATTCATCTCCGCCGTGCTGTTCTTCCTGCTGTCGATCTTCCGCATCCGCGAGTGGATCGTGAACAGCATCCCGCTGCCGCTGCGCTCGGCCATCGCCGCCGGCATCGGCCTGTTCCTGGCACTGATCGCCCTGCATAACGCAGGGATCGTCGTCGATAACCCGGCCACTCTGGTGGGCCTGGGCGACCTCAGCAAGCCAGCGCCGATCCTCGCCATCCTCGGCTTCTTCCTGATTGTCGCCCTCGAGTCGCTGAAGGTCCGCGGCGCGGTGCTGATCGGCATCCTGGCAGTGACCGTGGCCTCGATCGCGATGGGCGTCACTCCGTTCAATGGCGTGGTGTCGATGCCGCCGTCGCTGGCCCCGACCTTCCTGCAACTGGACATCGCCGGCGCCCTCGACGTCGGCCTGATCAGCGTGATCTTCGCCTTCCTGTTCGTCGACCTGTTCGATAACTCCGGCACCCTGATCGGCGTGGCCAAGCGCGCCGGCCTGATGGGCAAGGACGGCCACATGCCGAAGATGGGCCGCGCCCTGATCGCCGACAGTACCGCCGCCATGGCCGGTTCCCTGCTGGGCACCTCGACCACCACCAGCTACATCGAGTCGGCGGCGGGCGTGAGCGCGGGCGGGCGCACCGGCCTGACCGCCATCGTGGTCGCCGTGCTGTTCCTGCTGGCGCTGTTCTTCGCCCCGCTGGCCGGCAGCGTGCCAGCCTTCGCCACCGCGCCAGCGCTGCTGTTCGTCGCCGTGCTGATGGCCTCGGGCCTGGCCGAGATCAACTGGGACGATGTCACCGAAGCCGCGCCGGTGGTGGTGACCGCCCTGGCCATGCCGCTGACCTATTCGATTGCCAACGGCATCGCCTTCGGCTTCATCGCCTGGACCGCCATCAAGCTGATCTCCGGTCGTCACCGCGACCTGAACCCGGCGCTGGTGATCCTGTCGATCCTGTTCGTCATCAAGCTGGGCTGGTTCCCCGCATGAGTGCTGTCCTGGATCCTTCCCAATACGATGCGCAGCTGGCGGCCAAGGCCGACCGCCTGCGCGAGCTGCTGGCACCGTTCGGCGCGCCGGAGCCGGCGCTGTTCGACTCGCCGCGCGAGCACTATCGCCTGCGCGCCGAGTTCCGCCTGTGGCGCGAGGACGGCCAACGCCATTACGCGATGTTCGCCCCGGGCGAGAAGCACAAGGCGATCCTGATCAACGATTTCCCCATCGCCAGCGAGCGCATCAATGAACTGATGCCACGCCTGAAGGCCGCCTGGCAGGGCAACGAGGCGCTCGACAATCGCCTGTTCCAGGTCGAGTTCCTCACCACCCTGGCCGGCGATGCGATGGTCACCCTGTGCTACCACCGTCCGCTGGACGACGCCTGGGAAACCGCCGCGCAACAACTGGCCAGCGACCTGAACGTCAGCGTGATCGGTCGTTCCAAGGGCAAGCGCGTGGTGATCGGCCGCGACTATGCGGTGGAGAAGCTCGACATCGCTGGACGCACCTTCAGCTATCGCCAGCCCGAAGGTGCCTTCACCCAGCCCAATGGCGCGGTGAACCAGAAGATGCTCGGCTGGGCCTTCGAGGCCATGGGCGAGCGCCAGGACGACCTGCTGGAGCTGTACTGCGGCAACGGCAACTTCACCCTGCCGCTGGCCACCCGCGCGCGCAAGGTGCTGGCCACCGAGATCAGCAAGACCTCGGTCAATGCCGCGTTGCACAACCTCGACGAGAACGGCGTGGACAACGTGCGCCTGGTACGCCTGTCGGCCGAAGAGCTGACCCAGGCGCTGAACGAGGTCCGCCCGTTCCGCCGCCTGGAAGGCATCGACCTGAAAAGCTACGACTTCGGCACCGTGTTCGTCGACCCGCCACGCGCCGGCATGGACCCGGACACCTGCGAGCTGACCCGCCGCTTCGAGCGCATCCTGTATATCTCGTGCAACCCAGAGACCCTGGCGCAGAACATCGCCCAGCTGCACGATACCCACCGTATCGAACGCTGCGCGCTGTTCGACCAGTTCCCGTATACCCACCATATGGAAAGCGGCGTACTGCTGGTTCGGCGCTGAAACGCTCGCAGGGCAGGCTCCTGCACGCTGTGTGTGTGTAGGAGCGGCCTTGTGCCGCGAAAGGGTCGCGTAGCGACCCCTGGATTCCAGCGTTTACACATCAATCACCGGGGCCGCTCTGCGGCCCTTTCGCGGCACAAGGCCGCTCCTACAGGGATCGCGTAAACGCCTTCAGAAATCGAAGAACACCGTCTCCCCCTCCCCCTGAATACGGATATCGAAGCGATACGCCGTCTTCCCCTCTACCTCGCAACGTCTGGCGATCAGCGTCTCGCGCCGCTGCGGCTGCTCGATCAGGTTGAGCACCGGGCACCGGGCGTTCGCCTCGCCCTCGTCATCGAAGTACAGCCGGGTATGCAGGTGGATATTGATCCCCCGGGCAAACAGGCTGATGTTGATGTGCGGCGCCATCGGCACGCCCGCGGCGTTGTTCACCACCCCCGGCTTGACCGTGTGCAGCGTCCATTCACCGGCATCGAAGGTGGTCGCGGTGCGGCCGAAGCTGTTGAAAGCGTTCTCCAGGTTGAATTCATCCTGATATTGGCCATTGGCATCGGCTTGCCAGATTTCCAGGAACGAATCGCGCACCAGGTGGCCGTTGCCGTCGTACACCTGGCCGAGCAAGAGGATATGTTCGCCCGGCGCATCGGGCCGGGCCAGGCGGTTCCAGATTTCCTGGTCGCGGGTCGGGTTGCCCGCCGCCTCCAGGGCCAGGCCGATGTGCACGTAGGGGCCGGCGGTCTGCGAAGGGGTTTCCGGCAGCAGTTCGATAGGCATGACGGGCCTCCTCAGCGATTTTCGAAGTGGGTCTGGCGCTGGCCGCGCAGGACGATGTCGAAGCGGTAGGCCAGGCAATCCATGGGGTTGGCATGGCCCATGTCGAGCCTGGCGATCAGCCGCTGGACCGCCTCAGGATTGGCGATCGACTTGACGATCGGGCACAGCGGAATCAGTGGATCGCCCTCGAAGTACAGCTGGGTGATCAGCTTGGTGGCGATCGACGGCCCGCTGATGGAGAAGTGGATATGCGCCGGGCGCCAGTCGTTGGGGCCGTTGCGCCACGGGTACGGACCGGGCTTGATGGTGCGGAAGCTGTAGTAGCCGTCGCGGTCGGTCAGGCAACGACCAACGCCGCCAAAGTTCGGGTCCAGCGGGGCCAGGTAGCGGTCGTTCTTGTGCCGGTAGCGACCGCCGGCGTTGGCCTGCCACATCTCGACCAGGGTATTGGGCACCGGCTTGCCGTACTGGTCGACAACACGGCCGGCGACGATGATGCGCTCGCCAATCGGCAGGCCGCCCTGGTTGAAGTTGAGCAGCAGGTCGTGGTCGTGCTCACCGAAGCGCAGATGGGAAAAGTCCGGGCCGGTACTTTCGCTGATCGACTGCGGGATGCTGACCAACGCCTGGCGCGGCGAGCGCGCCACCGAGGTCTTGTAGTCGGGGGTGAAGGCCTTGGGGTGCCAGTTGCGATCACGGATCACGAAGCGGCTGGTGTCCTGGGCGGGCATGCCGGTTTCCTCTCTTGGAATTGTCGAACGCCTGGGCGTGGCAGGCGGACTTGCAGTTTCCGGCAGGCCAGTCGGGATGAATATTGAATTCAGCGGTCTTAGACATAACCATTTGGTTATGCATCAGCGACCAGGGCGACGCCCTGGGCAGCGCTGAACTAATCTTTAGACTTCATGTTTCACAAACCGGAGAGCTCCATATGGAATGGCGAAAAGGTCGACGCAGCGACAACGTGGTCGATGCCCGCGGCGAAGGGGGTGGCGGCGGCATGCGCTTCGGCGGCGGCAAGGGCCTCGGGCTCGGCGCCATCCTGTTGATCGTTGGCATCGGCTGGCTCACCGGTCAGGACCCGCTGCAGATCCTCGGCCAGTTGGCCGGGCAGATGGAGCAGCAGCAGACCGCTCCGGCCAACGTCGGCAGCAAGGCGCCGCCGGCCAACGACGAGCAGGCCGAGTTCGTCGCCTCGATCCTCGGCGACACCGAGGACACCTGGAAGGCACTCTTTGCCCAGGCGGGCAAGCAGTACCGCGATCCCCAGCTGGTGCTGTTCAGTGGCCAGGTCAACTCCGCCTGCGGCTTCGCCTCGGCGGCGGTCGGGCCGTTCTACTGCCCCGGCGACCAGCGCGTGTACCTGGACATGACGTTCTTCCGGGAAATGGAAACCCGCTTCAAGGCCGCCGGCGACTTCGCCCAGGCCTACGTGATCGCCCACGAAATCGGCCACCACGTGCAGACCCTGCTCGGCGTCTCGGCCAAGGTCGACGCCGCGCGCCGCAATGGCCAACGCATGGAAGGTGACAACGGCCTGCTGGTGCGCCAGGAACTGCAGGCCGACTGCCTGGCCGGCGTGTGGGCCTACCAGGCGCAGAAACGCCTGAACTGGCTGGAGCCGGGTGATGTGCAAGAGGCGCTGAACGCCGCCAATGCCATCGGTGATGATCGCCTGCAACAGCAGGGGCAAGGGCGGGTGGTGCCCGACTCGTTCACCCATGGCACCTCGCAACAGCGCGAGCGTTGGTTCAAGGCTGGGTTTTCCAGTGGCGACGTGAACCAGTGCGACACCTTCAGCGCACGGAGCCTTTGAGATCGCGATCCCCCAGTGCGCGCCTACAGGTGCGCATGGCGGGTGTACCCGCGATTGACCACATCAAAAACACAAACGTATTCAACAAGTTACAAATTTGCTGAAAAAGCGTTTCAGCTTCTCCCCTGTTTGCCGATAAGTCCTACACAAATCTGCGGGCTATCTGACAACAACAACGCCCAGCTTTTGAGATCAAGTGAGCGAAATCATTCTCTGGGAGAGCGTGCATGAACAGTTGGTTCGCCAATATCAGCGTCAACCTCAAACTCGGCCTGGGCTTCGGCCTGGTCCTGGTCCTGACCGGCCTGCTGGCCCTGACCGGCTGGAACAGCCTGGGCAGTCTCATCGACCGCAGCAACTGGATGAGCGACATCACCCAGCTCAACAGTGACCTGACCAACCTGCGCGTGGCCCGCCTGCAGTGGATGCTGACCAACGGCGACGACGCCTCGGCGGCCAATGTCCAGGCCAAGCTCGACGCCTTCGGCAGCCAGCAGCAGCACCTGGTCAACTCCTTCAAGAGCCCGGAAAACGTCAAGCTGCTGCGCGAGCAGGGCCAGAGCATCAGCGAATATCGCGTCTCGCTGGAAAAGATGCGCCAGGGCTACAAGACCACCCTCGCCGCCCGCGAGTCGATGAACCAGGCCGCCGGCCGTGCCAATGAGGCGATCGAGGCCATCAGCAACGCCGTGCTGTCCAGTTCCGAAGGCGATGCCAGCCGCCTGGCGCAATACCTGGTCATCAGCAAGGCCAAGCAGCAACTGGTGCAGGTTCGCCTGGACGTGCGCAGCTACATCGCCGACCTGACCAACGAAGCCGAGCAGGCCGCCCTGCGCCAGCTGGAAAACGCCCTGAGCGAAATCGACAGCCTCAAGCGCCAACTGCCGGGCGAAGCCTCGCGCATCCAGCAGTTCGAAAACGCCGTGCTGGCCTACCGCGACGCCGTGCGCCAGTTCCGCGACGCCACCGCCGCCATCGGCGTGGCCCGTGCCGAAATGACCGTGCAGGGCGCCGACATCGTCAAGCGCAGCGACGAGCTGTACAAGATCCAGATCGAGCGCCGTGACGCCGAAAGCGTCCAGGCCCGCAGCCTGCAGACCACCGCCACCCTCCTGGCGCTGCTGGTCGGCGTGCTCGCCGCGTTCATCATCACCCGCCAGATCACCCGCCCGCTGCGCGAAACCATGGATGTGGTCAACCGCATCGCCAGCGGCGACCTCACCCAGGAACTGCGCGTCACCCGCCGCGACGAACTGGGCGCCCTGCAGCAGGGCATCGCCCGCATGGGCACCACCCTGCGCGACCTGATCACCGGCATCCGCGACGGCGTCACCCAGATCGCCAGCGCCGCCGAGGAACTGTCGGCGGTGACCGAACAGACCAGCGCCGGCGCCAACAGCCAGAAGGTCGAGACCGACCAGGTGGCCACCGCCATGCACGAGATGGCCGCCACCGTCCAGGAAGTCGCGCGTAACGCCGAGCAGGCCTCCCACGCGGCGACCAACGCCGACGACGAAGCCCGGGTCGGCGACAAGGTGGTGGGTGAAGCCATCAGCCAGATCGAACGCCTGGCCCATGAGGTGCACCGCTCCACCGAGGCGATGACCCTGCTGCAGCAGGAAAGCCAGAAGATCGGCAGCGTCATGGACGTGATCAAGTCGGTGGCCGAGCAGACCAACCTGCTGGCGCTCAACGCCGCCATCGAGGCGGCCCGTGCCGGCGAGGCCGGCCGTGGCTTCGCCGTGGTGGCCGATGAGGTCCGCGGCCTGGCCCAGCGCACCCAGCAGTCCACCGAAGAGATCGAAGGCCTGATCGCCAGCCTGCAGCACGGCACCCAGCAGGTCGCCGAAGTGATGAACGGCAGCCGCAGCCTGACCGACAGCAGCGTCGAGCTGGCGCGCAAGGCCGGTGGTTCGCTGGAGAGCATCACCCGCACGGTGTCGAATATCCAGTCGATGAACCAGCAGATCGCCGCCGCCGCCGAGCAGCAGAGCGCCGTGGCCGAAGAGATCAGCCGCAGCATCCTCAACGTGCGCGACGTGTCGGAGCAGACCGCCGCGGCCAGCGACGAGACCGCCGCCTCCAGCGTCGAGCTGGCGCGCCTGGGTGGTCACCTGCAGACCTTGGTCAGCCAGTTCCGCGTCTGACCCTGTAACGCATCGCGGGGCCAGCCCGCTCCCACCGGTCGTGGGAGCGGGCTGGCCCCGCGATCATTTCACCCCAGCCTTATTTGACGATCATCCCCACCCCACGCCCACGCGGATCGGAAGCGGTCTCCAGCTTCTCCCCGGTGACCCGGATCGCCTGGATATCGCCCATCTCCCAACCCTGGTCTTCCAGCACGTAGCCCATCTTCTTCAGATCGTCCGCCACCTTGCCGGTGAGCGGCGCATAGCTGTCGAAGTAGATCGTGTCCTTGGGCAGCAACTGATGATGCACACGCTGCGCCGCCACCGCCTTCTCCAACGGCATGCCGTAGTCATACAGGTTGTTCATCACCTGGAAGATCGAGGTGAAGATCCGCGAACCACCCGGCGTGCCCAGCACCAGCGCCACCTTGCCATCGCGGGTCACCAGGCTCGGGCTCATCGACGAAAGCATGCGCTTGCCCGGCGCGATAGCGTTGGCGTCGCCGCCGACCACGCCAAAGGCATTGGCCGCCCCCGGCTTGGCGCTGAAGTCGTCCATCTCGTCGTTGAGCAGGAAGCCCGCGCCCTTGACCACCACGCCACTGCCGTAGTCGAGGTTGAGGGTGTAGGTGTTGCTCACCGCATTACCCTGCTTGTCGACGATGGAGAAGTGCGTGGTCTGGTGCGGCTCCAGCCCCGGCTTGACCTTGTCGGTCTCGGAGATCGCGTTCGGGTTGACCTGGGCGGCGCGCTTGGCCAGGTAGTCCTTGGCCACCAGCTGGTCGACCGGGACCTTGGTGAAGGCCGGGTCACCGAGGTAGTCGGCGCGATCTGCGAACACGCGTTTCTCGATCTCGGCCAGCAGGTGAATGTACTTGGCCGAATTGTGCTCGACGCCCTTGAAGTCCGCGGCGCGGTCTTCCTTGATGCCCAGCAGCTGGGCCAGGGCGACGCCGCCGGAGCTTGGCGGCGGCGCGGTGTAGACCACGTTGCCGCGCCAGCCAATGGCGATCGGGTCGCGCCACACGGCCTTGTAGTCCTTGAGGTCATCCTTGGTGATCAGGCCCTTGTCGGCCTGCATCTGCGCCACCAGCAGGTCGGCGGTCTTGCCCTGGTAGAACTCGCTGACGCCCTTGTCGGCGATGCGCTCCAGGGTCTGCGCCAGTTCCGGCTGCTTGAACAGCTCGCCGACCTTCATGTGGCCGAAGTAGTCGTTGAAGTTGGTGGCGGTCTTGAACAGACCCTGGGCGTCGTCACGGTACTGGTACTGCTTCTGGGCGATCTTGAAGCCGTTCTGCGCGTAGCCGATGGCCGGCGTCAGCAACTCGCTCCACTTGAGCTTGCCGAACTTCTGGTGCGCCTCCCACAGCCCCATCACCGTGCCCGGCACGCCGGCGGCGCGTACGCCGACCAGGCTGAGGTTCTCGATCACCTCGCCCTTGTCGTCCAGGTACATGGTCTTGGTCGCGGCCTTGGGCGCCACTTCGCGGTAGTCGAGGAAGTAGGGCTTGCCGTCGACGAACAGGGTCATGAAACCACCGCCGCCGATGTTGCCGGCCTCGGGGTAGGTCACGGCCAGGGTGAAGGCGGTGGCGACGGCGGCGTCCACCGCGTTGCCGCCTTTCTTGAGGATATCGGCGGCCACCTGTGCGCCATATTGATCAGGCGCGGCCACCGCGCCGCCTTCCAGCGTCACGGCAAAGGCGGAGGAACAGCTCAGGATCGCGACCCCGAGGGCCAGCGGCTGGAACATGACGATACGCATGCGCACTTCCTTGGTGTTGTTTTTGTTGATCAGTCATTAAGGCCGAAGCCCTCCGACTAAGCAAACACCATTGCAGGATCGCGCCGCCGATGGGCAGACACTGTCGCGTTCAGGCAACTCAGCAGGCGTAGGCGGCCAGCTTTTTCTGGATGAAATCGAGGAAGCACTGGATGCGCAGGGCCAGCTGGGTGTTGCGGTAGTAGACCGCGTGGATCGGCTGGCGATAGCCGTTGTTGTGCTCGCCGAGCAGTACCTGCAGGCGGCCGGCGCGGATATCCTCGTGGGTCATGAAGTGCGACAGGCTGACGATGCCTTCACCGGCGATGGCCAGCTGGCGCAGGGTTTCGCCACTGGAGGCGAGCAGCTGCGGGCGGATCGCCCAATGGTCGCCCTGGGCGTGGCGCAATGGCCAGCGGTTGAGCGATTCCAGGGAGCTGAAACCGAGCAGGCAATGCTGGTCGAGATCCTCGACCTTCTGCGGCGTACCGTGCCGCGCCAGGTAATCGGGGCTGGCGAGTACCTGCACCGGGCTGCAGCCCAGCGAGCGGGCATGCAGGCTGGAGTCGGACAGCTCGCCGATGCGAATGGCCACGTCGGTGCTCTGCTCCAGCAGGTCGATGATCAGGTCGTCGGTGTTCAGTTCCAGCTCGATGCCGGGGTATTGCCGACGGAACTCACCGATCCACGGCAGGATCGCGTGCAGCATGAACGGCGCGGCAGCGTTGATGCGCAGGCGCCCGGACGGGGTCTGGCGGTTCATCGACAGGCGCTCTTCCATGTCGTCCATCTGCTCGAGGATCAACCGTGCGCGTTCGAGGAAGAAGCGCCCTTCCTCGGTCAGGTCCATGCGCCGGGTGGTGCGGTTGACCAAGGTGGTGCCCAGCTTGCCCTCCAGCCGCGACAGGGTGCGGCTGACGGCCGATGGGGTCTGGCCGATCTGCTCGGCGGCGGCGGAGATCGAGCCGCTGTCGATGACGGCGACGAAGACCTGGAGTTCTTCGGAGCGAGTTTTCACACGAAAGGACCTGATTGGAGAATGCCGTGATTGATAGCTGTTGATCAACGTACGTGCAAGCAACTTGCCCCGTGTAGGAGCGGCCTTGTGCCGCGAAAGGGCTACGCTGCGCCATTGAAGTTGTCAGGTATACGAAAACCTGGGGCCGCACTGCGGCCCTTTCGCGGCACAAGGCCGCTCCTACAGAGGCGAGCGATCAGGCCTTGCCGAACACCTCATCCAGGTGCTGCACGTACGCCGCCAGCGCCGCCGGCACATCCGGCCGCTTCATCACATCGACGGCGAGGAAGGTCGGCAACCCGCTCATGCCGAGGAACTGGTTGGCCTTGTGGAACGGGAAGTACACCGCATCCACGCCCTTGCCCTCGAAGAAATCGCTCGGATCGTCGAACGCCTGCTGCGGCGCGTTCCAGGTCAGCGACAGCATGTACTGCTTGCCCTGGACCAGGCCACCGCTGCCGTACTTCTGCGAGGCGTCGGAGCGGGTGCGGCCATCGTTGGCGTACAGGCTGCCGTGCCCGGCGGTGAACACCTCGTCGATGTATTTCTTCACCGTCCAGGGCGCGCCCATCCACCAACCGGGCATCTGGTAGATCACCACGTCGGCCCAGAGGAATTTCTCCACTTCGGCCTGGACGTCGTAGCCACCGTCGATGAAAGTTTCCCGCACATCGAAACCGGCACGGTCCAGGTGAGCCAGCGCGGCATCGTGCAAGGTCTGGTTGAGGCGGCCGTCGGAGTGGGCGAAGCGTTTGCCACCGTTGAGCAGGAGGATCTTTTTCATGGGAGGGTCAGCCCTGTAAGTGAAGTTGCCGGCAGGTTAGGCACTCACGGGGCGGGGAAACAGCGGGTTCAGGGCAAAATACATTTGCCTGTTAATCACGAATGGCAAACATATTGTTGATTTAGAATCTGCTCACCCTCTTCACTCACCGAGATCTGCCATGAGCGAGCAATACGCCTTCATCCTCAAAGCCAAGACCCGCCCGGAACAGGCCGAATCCTTCGAGCAGTTGTTCCGTCCCTACGTCGAGCCCAGCCGCCAGGAGCCGGGCTGCATCGAGTACCACATGCTGCGCGACAAGGAAGACCCTAGCCTGTTCGTGTTCTTCGAGGTCTGGGCCAGCAAGACGGCCCTGGACGTGCACTCGGCGCTGCCGCATATGGCCGCGTTCTTCGAAAAGCGCATGGATTACCTGGAGCGCGACTTTGATATCCAGATGATCGACATGCTCAGCGCTTCGTCCGCTAACCGTTGATCAACAGGTGCGTGCCCAGCAGCGCCAGGCCGATGAAGAAGCAGCGCTTGAACAGCGCTGCGCTGATCCGCCCGCGCAGCCACTGACCGGCGAACATGCCCAGCAAGGCGGGCGCCAGCATCAGCAACGAAGCGCCCAAGGCCTGGCCACCCAAGGCATCCTGACCGGCCAGGCCAACCGCCAGCGCCAGGGTCGAGACGGTGAATGACAGCCCCAATGCCTGGACCATCTCCTCACGGCTCAGGCCAAGACCTTGCAAATAGGGCACTGCGGGCATCACGAACACCCCGGTGGCCGCCGTCACCACGCCCGTCAGCAACCCGCAGGCGGGGCCCAGCCAACGCTCCCGCCCAGGCGCCACCCGCAAGCCCGGGCCGGCCAGGCCGTAAAGGGCATAGATCAGCAACGCAGCGCCCAAGCCATGGGCTGCCCACGGGCCACTGTCGATACCTGACCAGGCGCTGCCCAACAGGGTGCCGATGAAGATCATCGACAACATCCCTCCCAGGCGCCGCAGCAGCGCCAGCAAGTGACCGCCTGCCGCCAGCTGCCACAGGTTGGTCACGGTCGACGGCACGATCAGCAGCGCCGCTGCCTGCGCCGGAGACATAGCCAGGCCCAGCAAGCCCATGGCAATGGTAGGCAGCCCCAGGCCGATCACCCCCTTGACCGCGCCAGCCAGGAAGAAGGTCATGATCACCAGCAGTGAAATTGCAGGCCCGATACTCTGATAAAACGCCAGGAAGGTATTCATGGCGTCATCCTGCCGTGCGGCCGGCGCGCTGAAAATCTGCCATATACTCAGGCAGACTCTTTCCAGGACAGAGGCAGATGCATTTCGACCTGATCGATCTCAAGCTGTTCCAGCATACCCTCGAGAGCGGCAACATCACCGAAGGTGCCCGACGCAGTCACCTGTCGCTGCCAGCGGCCAGTGCCCGCATTCGCGCCATGGAAGCTTCGTTGGGCATCCCCCTGCTCACCCGCAACCGCCGCGGTGTACAGCCCACACCTGCCGGCCAGGCGCTCCTGCAGCATGCGCGGCTGATTGCCCGGCAATTGGAACGCCTGCAATACGACCTGGGACAGTACGCTCAAGGCCTGCAAGGACAGGTACGCCTGCTGTGCAACACGGCTGCACTGACCGAGTACCTGCCGGAGTTGCTGGCCAGCTATCTGGTCGAGCACCCGGGGGTAAGTGTCGATATCCAGGAGTTGCCGAGCCTTGGCATCGTCCAGGCGATCACCCAGGGCATGGCGGACCTGGGCATCATTTCCAGCGCCGCGCCTTGCGAACATCTGCAAACACGGCCGTTTCGCGATGATCCGCTGGTGCTGGTAATGCCCCGGGGACATCCGCTGGACGCCCATGATGAGGCAGGTTTCAACGCGAGTCTGGGCCATGGGTATGTGGGGCTTGGCGCCAACAGCGCCCTCGCGTTGCACCTTGAGGAACAGGCGCTACGCCAGGGAAGGCGCATGCAGGTGCGGGTTCGTGCGGAAGGGTTCGATGGGGTGATCCGCATGGTCTCGGGCGGGGCCGGCGTGGCAGTGGTGCCACTGGCCTCGGTTCGGCGCTGGGAAGGCGTCCTGCCGCTGCGTTGGGTTGCCCTGCGAGAGGACTGGGCCAATCGCCATTTGCTCCTCTGCTCGCGGGATTTCAGCGCATTGCCGGGGTACGCCGCCGTGCTGGTCGATCGCTTGGCCGAGCCTGTCTGAATATGACCGGGGCGCGCAGGCTCAGGACACCACAGCCAGTTCGCGCAGCGCCGCTGAAGCCAGAAATGCGGAGCGTGAAGCGTAGCGATTGTCCTGCTTCACCCTATCGTCGATTCGTTGCAACAAGTTCCTGGGCAACGTCGCACTGAACCGTACCGCCGTCCCCAGGTACGGCGTTGCGTCGAAGTCCACCAACGCCCAGAGGCCGCCTGCATACTCTGGATTGTCCACATGCGCATCCATTTCCTGCACCTGCGGCAGGGGCGCGCCATCGGCCACCAGCCCTTCATAATGCAGCGCCAGCGCCTCCTGAACGTTCTCCAGTGCCTGGGGGACCGTGGCGCCTGCGGAAAAACAGCCAGGTACATCGGGGATGGTGACACCGTAATAGGTCTCACGGGACTTGTGCAGGACAACAAGTAGGTTCATCGGCTCTCTCGTTTTGTCGAGCTGCCATGGTTGGGCATCTGCCGGGCAGCGTTTCCGGTCGGTGAACCGCGAAACTAGAACGTTCAGCCGCACCCTCGCAATGTGCCAGGCGGCAGTGAAACAAGTTTCGGAAATGAACTACAGCCGAGTACCTAAACTCGCTGTGCGGCCCCTCGCGGGGCAAGCCCGCTCCTACAACAATTGCGCCAAGTCTGTAGGAGATCGCCCGGCGAAGCCGGGGCCATACACCGCGCTGGATTCTTCGCGGGTAAACCCGCTCCCACAGGGCCAAGCCAAATCAATGGGTTGCGTGTTGTTCCTTAGGAAATTGCCCTGCCTATTGCACTACCCTGCCTTCGCGGGGAACAGTGTGGGAGCGGGCTTGCCCCGCGATCAACGCCGACAAAGGCCACCTCGATTACCTCGCCGTCCTCACAACTCCGCTACGCCCCCCTTGCCGCCCCTGGGCCTGATTCCCCACAATCGCGTCCATGCCGCACCACGACAGGGAATTCACCGTGCCATCGATCTACCAGCTCAAACCCCGCTTCCAGGCGTTGCTGCGCCCTGCCGTCCAGCGCCTGTTCGATCGCGGCATCACCGCCAACCAGGTCACGGTCACCGCCGCTGCGGTTTCCGTCCTGCTGGGCCTGTTGCTGGCCTGGCTGCCCCAGGTCACCTGGCTGTTCCTGCTGATCCCGGTGTGGATGCTGCTGCGCATGGCGCTGAACGCGGTCGACGGCATGCTCGCCCGGGAGTTCGGCCAGCAGTCCAAACTCGGCGCCTACCTCAATGAACTGTGCGACGTGATCGCCGACTCCGCCCTCTACTTGCCCTTCGCCCTGCTGCCAGGCGTTTCGCCGACGCTGGTAGTGCTGGTGGTGGTGTTCGCCGTGATCAGCGAGTACGCCGGAGTGATGGGCCCGCTGGCCGGCGCATCGCGCCGCTACGACGGGCCGATGGGCAAGAGCGACCGAGCCTTTGCCTTCGGCGTGCTGGGCACCGGCGTGGGGTTCGGGCTGCTGGCCGCGACCTGGATCAACGGCCTGCTGCTGGTCATCCTGCTGCTCTCGCTCTATACCCTCTACAACCGGGTTCGCCACGGCCTGGCCGAAACCCGCTGAGCCCCTCGCTGCCGGACAAGGATATTCGCCATGCGCCAAGCGCAATCGCTGCACTTCTGCACCCATGACGGCGTCGAGCTGCACTATCGTCATTGGCCCGCCACGCGCAACGAACACCAGCCGCGCCGGGCCGTGGTGATGTTCCATCGCGGCCACGAGCACGGCGGGCGCATGGCCCACCTGGCCGATGAGCTGGATATGCCCGGCTACGACTTCTTCGCCTGGGACGCCCGTGGTCATGGGCAGTCACCGGGGGCTCGCGGCGACAGCCCGAGCTTCGCCACCAGCGTGCGCGACGTGCAGACCTTCATCGAGCACATCCAGGCGCAGCACGGCATCGCCGAGGCCGACATGGTGGTGCTGGCACAAAGCGTCGGCGCGGTACTGATCGCCACCTGGGCCCACGATTATGCGCCCCGGGTACGCTGCCTGGTGCTCGCCTCGCCGGCCTTCAAGGTCAAGCTCTACGTACCTTTCGCCCGCCCCGGGCTGAAGCTTATGAAGGCCCTGCGCGGCAACTTCTTCGTCAACAGCTACGTCAAGCCGCGCCTGCTGACCCACGACCCGGAACGGGTCATGTCCTATGTCGCCGACCCGCTGATCAGCCGGCCCATCTCCGTCACCATGCTGCTGGGCCTGTACGACGCCGCCGACCGCGTGGTCGCCGATGCCCAGGCGATCCAGGTGCCGACGCAGCTGCTGATTTCCGGCGCCGACCTGGTGGTCGAGCGCAAGCCGCAGGAGCAGTTCTTCGACCGCCTGGGCAGCGCACGCAAAGAGAAGCACATCCTCCCCGGCTTCTTCCACGACACCCTTGGCGAACGCGACCGCGCCCATGCCCTGGCGCGGATCGAGCGCTTCGTCGCGCACTGCTTCGACGCTCCGCAAGCGCAGCCCTCGCTGCTCGATGCCGACAAGAGCGGCGCCAGTTGCGCCGAGGCCGAGAGCCTGGCCGCGCCATTGCCGCGCCATTCGCCACGCGACCTCTACTGGCGTGCCACCCGCGCCAGCCTGCGCTTGGGCAAAGGCTTTTCCGAAGGGGTGAAGCTGGGCTTCGACACCGGTTTCGACTCAGGCTCCACCCTCGACTACATCTACCGCAACACCCCGACCGGCAAGGGCAAGCTGGGCGAGCTGATCGACCGCAACTACCTGGATGCCATCGGCTGGCGTGGCATCCGCCAGCGCAAGCTGAATGTCGAGGAACTGCTGCGCCTGGCCATCGCCCGCCTGCGTGAACAGCAGCGCCCGGTGCATATCGTCGATATCGCCGCCGGCCATGGCCGCTACATCCTCGAGGCGCTGCAGGGCCTGCAACAGCTGCCCGACTCGATCCTGCTGCGCGACTACAGCGAACTGAACGTGCAACAGGGCAATGCCTTGATCAGCGAAAAGGGCCTGGCCGAGATCGCTCGTTTCGTCCAGGGCGATGCCTTCGACCGCCAGAGCCTGGCCGCTCTCACCCCGCATCCGACACTGGCGGTGGTCTCGGGCCTCTACGAACTGTTCCCCAGCAACGAGCTGGTCGGCAACTCGCTGGCGGGACTCGCCGACGCGGTAGAGGACGGCGGCTATCTGGTCTACACCGGGCAGCCCTGGCACCCGCAGCTGGAAATGATCGCCCGCGCCCTGACCAGCCACCGTGGCGGCCAGGCCTGGGTGATGCGTCGGCGCAGCCAGGCGGAGATGGACCAGTTGGTGGAAGCGGCAGGGTTTCGCAAGATCACCCAGCGCATCGACGAGTGGGGCATCTTCAGCGTCAGCCTGGCGCAGCGGGTGCGCTGATGGGCCGTGAAGCCGGGCTGGTCCGTCGTGGTGTCCTGTGGCTGTTGCTGCTCGGGCCGTTCTTCTTTCTCAGCTACGGCCTGGCCAATACCTACACCGCCGGCCGCGAGGATATCGGCAGTTTGGTGTTCGCCTGGGAGCGGCAGGTGCCGCTGTGGCCCTGGACGATCATCCCGTACTGGTCGATCGACCTGCTGTACGGGTTGTCGTTCCTGCTGCCGCGCTCGCGTTCGGAGATGGACCGTCATGCCCTGGCCCTGCTGACGGCGCAACTGGTCTGCGTGGCCTGTTTCCTGCTCTGGCCGCTGCGCTTCACCTTCGAGCGTCCCGAACTGTCGGGGCTGTTCGGCTGGCTGTTCGATGTGCTGATGGGTTTCGACAAACCGTACAACCAGGCGCCGTCGTTGCACATTGCGTTGCTGGTGATCATCTGGACGATGTTCGCCCGGCATACGCGGCATCCTGCCTGGCGCTGGGTGTTGCATGGCTGGATGGGGCTGATCGGCCTGTCGGTGCTGACCACCTGGCAGCATCATTTCATTGACGTGCCGACCGGGGCGCTGGCGGGGTTCGTCTGCCTGTGGCTGTGGCCACACAGCGGCCCGTTGCCCTGGCGACAGGCACACCTGGCGCGCGATCCGAAACGTTGGCGCCTGACACTGCGCTATGGACTCGGCGCGGCCGTGCTGGGGCTACTGGCAATGAAGATCGGCGGTGGCGGGTTGTGGCTGCTGTGGCCGGCGCTGTCGTTGCTGCTGGTGGCGCTGAACTATGCCCTGTTCGGCGCCGCAGGTTTCCAGAAAGGCGCCGACGGGCAGCTGTCCGTGGCCGCCACCTGGCTGCTGGCGCCGTATCTGCTGGGCGCCTGGGTCAATTCTCGGCTATGGACCTGGCGGCATCCGCAGGCGGATGAGGTGGCCGATGGCGTATATCTCGGCAGAGTTCCGGGGCGCACTGAAGCGTCCGCGTTCGCGGCGATTGTCGACCTGAGCGCGGAACTGCCCTGTCTTGCTGTCCCTCAACAGAGCATCGCGGGGCAAGCCCGCTCCCACAACGCGGCTTGCCCCGCGATGAAGGCGCTGAAAACGCCACAGGACTACCAGAGCCTGCCGACCCTGGACCTGATTGCCCCAGACCGGGAAATCCTGCAACAGGCCGCCAAGGCCATCGAACACCTCCAGCAACAAGGCCCGGTGCTGGTCTGCTGCGCCTTGGGTTACTCGCGCAGCGCCAGCGCCGTCGCCGCCTGGCTGCTGCTCAGTGGCCGCTGTGCCAGTGCCGAACAAGCCGAGGCGCTGATTCGCCAGGCGCGCCCCGGCGTGGTCCTGCACCCGGCCCACCGCCTGGCATTGCATCATCTGGAGGCCCAGCCATGAGGCTGTTTCTCGTCGCCAGCCTGCTCGCCCGAGGCCGTCAGCTGGAGCGCCTGTCGGACGGCCTGACCCTGCTGGCCCTGGCCTGCACCCTGGCACCGCTGCTCGGCTTGCCATTGGCGCCACTGCCCCATCTGCTCTGCGGCCTGTTGCTGCTGCTCGGCCTGGTCCACAAGTATTGGGCTATACGCGTCGCCCTGGATGCCGACCTGTTCGCCCGCCTCGGCGCCAGCGGCGACCTGCCTGCCGATACCCAGGCCCTGGACCACGCCCTGTTCGACCTGCGCCTCAAACCTGCGCCCAGCGACCCGCGCGACTGGCCGACCCGCAGTCGGGCCGCCCTGGCCCTGCTGCGTCGCCAGGCCCTGTGCCTGGCGCTGCAGGTCGCGCTGCTGCTGACCCTCCCCTTCACCGGATAAGACCAATGCCATGCTCGCCAGCCTGACCGCCTTCGTCATCACCTCCGCCGCCCGCCTGATCACCGGCGCCCGCGCCTTGTGGCTGGGCTGCACACCGCAACCGGTGCAGCGCCTGTACTTCGCCAACCACAGCAGCCATGGCGACTTCGTGCTGCTGTGGGCCGCGCTGCCCGAACCGCTGCGCCGCCGCACCCGCCCCGTGGCGGGCGCCGACTACTGGTGCAAGCCGGGGATCCGCGACTTCCTGATCCGTAAGGTGTTCAACGGCGTGCTGATCGACCGCCAGCACGGCACGGGCGAGGGCAACCCGCTGCAACCGGTGCTCGAGGCCTTCGCCCAGGGCGATTCACTGATCTTCTTCCCGGAGGGCACGCGCAACCTGACCGACGACCCGTTGCTGCCATTCAAGAGCGGCCTGTTCCACCTGGCCTCGGCCAACCCGCAGGTCGAGCTGGTGCCGGTGTGGATCGCCAACCTCAACCGGGTCATGCCCAAGGGCCGCGCCCTGCCGCTGCCGCTGCTGTGCACCCTGAGTTTCGGCGAGCCGCTGCACTTGCAGCCGGACGAGGGCAAGCACGCCTTTCTCGAGCGGGCCCGCCAGGCCCTGCTGAACCTGGCCCCGAAGGAAGCCTGAGATGGATCACAACACCCTGTCGCTGTTCGCCGGCATCGGCGCCCTGCTGCTGCTCGCCAGCCTGATCGGCCGCCTGCTCAAATGGCGCGCCGGCCCCGCCCCGCATGCGGTGATCGACAACCTCAACGCGCGCATCAACGCCTGGTGGGTGATGGTGCTGGTGATCGGCATCGCCTTCCTGTTCGGCAAGTACGGCGTGATCGTGCTGTTCTACGGCGTGTCGTTCTATGCCCTGCGCGAGTTCATGACCCTCACCCCGACCCGACGCAGCGACTATCCAGCGCTGGTGGCGGCGTTCTACGTGGCGCTGCCGGTGCAGTACCTGCTTATCGCCATGGACTGGTACGGGTTGTTCAGCATCTTCATCCCGGTGTACCTGTTCCTGCTGCTGCCGATCCTGGCCAGTTTCGGCGGCGACACCACGCGCTTTCTCGAGCGCGCCTCCAAGGTGCAGTGGGGCCTGATGATCGCGGTGTACTGCGTGTCGTCGGTGCCGGCGTTGATGACCCTGGACATCCCCGGCTACGAGGGCCGCAACCTGCTGCTGATCGCCTGGCTGATCCTGGTGGTGCAGATCAGCGACGTGCTGCAGTACGTGTGCGGCAAGCTGTTCGGCAAACGCAAGGTGGCGCCGAACCTGTCGCCGTCGAAAACCCTCGAAGGGCTGCTCGGCGGCGTGGCGCTGGCCACCCTGGTCGGCGCCCTGTTGTGCTGGATCACCCCGTTCACCTTCTGGCAGGCGGCGCTGATGGCCTTGACCGTCAACGCCATGGGTTTCTTCGGCGGGCTGGTGATGTCGGCAATCAAGCGCGACCGCGGCGTGAAGGACTGGGGCCACATGATCGAAGGCCACGGCGGCATGCTCGACCGCATGGACTCGGTGTGTTTCGCCGCGCCGGTATTCTTCCACTTCGTGCGTTACTGGTGGGCGTGAGGCATACAGCATGATCGACGCGCAATTGTCCGCCGCCCGGCAGATCCTCACACGGCACCTGGGCGATCAACTGCTGGCCATCCATCTTTACGGGTCTGCGGTCTCCGGTGGCTTGAAACCGGAGAGCGACCTGGACCTGCTGGTAACCGTGGCAAGTCCCCTGCCCCCTGCGACGCGTCAAGCACTGATGCTCGATCTGCTCACGGTCTCGGCCCGTCCCGGTAGTCGCCCTGATCTGCGGGCGCTCGAGGTGACAGTGCTGGCTCGTGACCACACTCACCCCTGGCACTATCCGGCCCGGCGTGAACTGCAATTCGGCGAATGGCTGCGCGAGGCGTTGCTGGCCGGTGAGTTGGAACCTGCACAACTCGACCCCGACCTGGCCATCCTGCTGACCAAGGCCCGCCAGCACAGCATCAACCTGCTTGGCCCGGCCGCCGCGCAATGGTTCGACCCCGTTCCGGCTGCCGACCTGGCCCGGGCCTTCCACGACACCCTCGCGCAATGGAACAGCCCCGAGGACTGGAGCGGCGACGAGCGCACCGTGGTCCTGGCCCTTGCGCGTATCTGGTACAGCCTGACGACCGGTGAAATCGCGGCCAAGGATGTCGCTGCCGACTGGCTGTTACCGCAGCTGCCCAAGGTCCACCGGCCCGTGCTGGCCAATGCCCGGGACGCCTACCGGGGCGAGACCACGGAGCAATTGACGGCCTGGCCTGAGCCGGTGGCTGCATTTATTCACTACTGCAAGGCCCATATCCCGGCATAGCGCAGGCAGACAGCTGGGCGTCGAGCCCAGGCAACTGCCCGCCTGGCAATGGCCCTATGGTGATGCGTCATCTCACCTGTTGCCTGGAGCCACGCCATGTCCGATTTCATCACCGTCCTGCGCGAAACCTGCCCGACCCCGGTGGTCGACGCGACCAAGTGGAAGCGCATCGGCGGCGACCCGCACACCGTCAACCTCAACGCCTACCTGTCCGCTGACGGCAGCAAGATCATGGGCACCTGGATCTGCACGCCAGGCAAGTTCGAGGTCAACTATGAGAAGTGGGAGTACTGCCATTTCCTCGATGGCTACTGCATCGTCACGCCTGAGGGTGAAGAGCCGAAGCATCTGAAGGCGGGCGATGTGTTTGTGATCGAACCGGGGATGAAGGGGACCTGGGAAGTGGTCGAGACGGTGCGTAAATACTTCGTCTTCGCCTGACTCGGTGGGAGCGGGCTTGCCCCGCGATGCGTACTGCCACAAGACATCACTGCTCGAGCAGATGCCATCGCGGGGCAAGCCCGCTCCCACGCCCCCCACAGCTGGTCATAAAAAAATCGCGAACCTGATGACCCTTCCCCAAGGTGCGCAGTTACAAGGGGAAGGGCCACCCGGCCCGCGATCAAGTCCACTCGCTCGTCAATCCTTCTTGCGGTACCCCTCGACGATCGCCGAGAAATCCTTGCCACCCTCGCCGCGCAGGCTCATGGCCTGGTACAGCTGCTGGGCCACGGCCCCCAGGATCACCGGCTGGTGCGCCTGGCGCGCGGCCTCGGTGGCCAGCCCCAGGTCCTTGAGCATCAGCTCGGCACCGAAGCCGCCGGTGTAGCCGCGCGAAGCCGGGGCGGTCTCGATGATGCCCGGCCACGGGTTGTAGGTGTCCGAACTCCAGCAACGCCCGGTGGAGCTGTTGATGATCCCGGCCAGCACCTTGGTGTCGATGCCCAGCGCATTGCCCAGGGCCATGGCCTCGGACACGCCGATCATCGAGATGCCCAGCAGCAGGTTGTTGCAGATCTTGGCGATCTGCCCGGTGCCGACCTCGCCACAGTGCACGATATTGCGGCCCATCTGCTCCAGCACCGGCTTGAGCGTGGCGAACAGCCCGGCGCTGGCGCCGACCATGAAGGTCAGGGTGCCGGCTGCCGCGCCGCCGGTCCCGCCGGAAACCGGCGCATCGCCCATGTCGATGCCCTTGGCCGCCGCGGCCTTGGAGACCTCACGGGCGGTCTGCGGGTCGATGGTGCTGCAGTCCACGGTCGGGGTGCCGGGGCGGATGCCGGCCAGCACGCCGGTTTCTTCATCCAGGTACACGCCGCGCACATGGGCGGCGGCCGGCAGCATGGTGATCACCAGCTCGCTGTTGGCGGCAGCGTCCTTGGGCGAGGTGCTGACCTGGCCGCCCAGCTCGGCAAGTTCTGCCAGCACGGCCTTGTTCAGGTCGAACAGGTTGAGCTGGTGCCCGGCCTTGATCAGGTTGCGGGCCATGGGCGCGCCCATGTTGCCCAGGCCGATGAAAGCGATACGCATGGCGTTCTCCTTAGCGCAGGCTGATGGTGGTGTTCACACCGTCATTGACGCTGTCATCGTCGAACCAGCGAGCGGTGACGGTCTTGGTCTGAGTGTAGAACTGCACCACCTGCTTGCCGTACGGGCCGAGGTCGCCGAGCTTGGAGCCACGGGAACCGGTGAAGCTGAAGAACGGCACCGGCACCGGGATCGGGATGTTGATGCCGACCTGGCCGATATCGATCTCGCTCTGGAACTTGCGCGCCGCCGCGCCGCTCTGGGTGAACAGGCCGGTGCCGTTGCCGAACGGGTTGGCGTTGACCAGGGCGATGGCCTCGTCGAGGGTATCGACCTCCAGGGTCACCAGTACCGGGCCGAAGATTTCCTGGGTGTAGACCTGCATGTCGGTCTTCACCCCGGAGAACAGGGTCGGGCCGATGAAGTTGCCCTGCTCGTAGCCCGGCACCTTCACATCGCGGCCGTCCAGTTCGAGCTTGGCGCCTTCCTTGATACCGCTTTCGATCAGGCCCAGCACACGCTCCTTGGCGCGTTTGGAGACCACCGGGCCGACATCGGTGCCCGGCTCGTTGCCGGCGTTGACCTTGAGCTTGCTCGCCGCGTCCTTGATATCCGGCAGCCATTCGCGGGCCTTGCCCACCAGCACCGCCACCGAGGTGGCCATGCAGCGCTGGCCGGCCGCGCCGAAAGCGGCGCCGACCAGGGCATTGATGGTCTGGGTGCGGTTGGCGTCGGGCAGCACCACGGCGTGGTTCTTGGCGCCCATCATCGATTGCACGCGCTTGCCATGCTGGCTGCCCAGGTTGTAAACGTGGGTGCCGACCTCGGTCGAGCCGACGAACGAGATCGCCTTGATGTCCTGGTGGGTGCAGATCGTGTCGACCACCTGCTTGCCACCGTGCACCACGTTGAGCACGCCGGCCGGGATGCCGGCTTGCAGCGCCAGCTCGACCAGCATCATGGTCGACAGCGGGTCCTGCTCGGACGGTTTGAGCACGAAGGTGTTGCCGCAGACGATGGCCATCGGGAACATCCACAGCGGGATCATCGCCGGGAAGTTGAACGGGGTGATGCCGGCGCACACGCCGATCGGCTGGCGCAGGGTGTAGGTGTCGACACCGCCGGCGACGTTCTCGGCGAACTCGCCCATCTGCAGGGTGCCGATGGAAGCGGCGTGCTCGACCACTTCCAGGCCACGGAAGATATCGCCCTCGGCGTCGGCGATAGTCTTGCCCTGTTCGGCGCTGAGGGTCACGGCGATGCGCTTGCTGTGTTCACGGATCAGCGCCTGCAGCTTGAGCATGATGCGCATGCGCGCGCCGATCGGGGTGTCGCGCCAGGTCTTGAAGGCGCGCTCGGCCGCAGCCACGGCGGCGTTGACTTCCTCGACGGTGGCGAACGGCACCCGCGCCAGCACTTGCTGGGTCGCTGGATTGACGATGTCACGCCATTCGGTGGTCTTGGACTCGACCCATTGGCCGTCGATCAGCAGCTTGACCTGCTCGACCTTGGTCTGGTCGGGCGTCTGGGGTGCGTTCATCTGCGCTCTCCTTGGAATTATTGTCGGAACGAGGACGCCTACGCCGCAGCGAACGGGGTGGCGCTCAGGGGCTGAGTTCGAGTATAGATGTGCAAACATCCAACAAGAATGCACAAAAAAACCGGATCATCATGCAAAAAGACCTCACCTCCCTGAGCGCGCTGAACTGGGACGACCTCAAGTTCTTTCTTGAGGTGGCGCGCACCCGCAAGGCCAGCAGTGCGGCCAAGCGCCTGGCCGTGGACTACACCACGGTGTCGCGGCGCATCGGTTCACTGGAAGGGGCGCTGGGCACTTTGCTGTTCGAGAAGTCGCGAACCAACGGCTTTGTTCTCACCGCCGAAGGCCAGCGCCTGCTGGGCTATGCCGAATCGATCGAGAGCACCCTGCACATGGCCTGCGAGCAGGTCTCGGGGTCGGGCGTCGCGTTGTCGGGGCATGTGCGCATGGGCTGCACCGAAGGCTTCGGCAGCTTCTTCGTCACCCCGCAGCTGAGCCATTTCGTCGATGCCTGGCCGGCGATCTCGGTGGATATCCTGCCGCTGCCGCACTTCATCAGCCTGTCCAAGCGCGAGGCCGATATCGTCATCGCCCTGGAGCGCCCGGAACATGGCCCTTACGTGTGCTGCAAGCTGTGCGACTACCGCCTGCGCCTGTATGCCACCCAGGACTACCTGGACAGCCACGAGCCGATCCGCGAGATCGCCGACCTGGGGCGCCATCCGTTCATCAGCTACGTGGACGACCTGGCGTTTAGCTCGGAGCTGCTGTACCTGGCCAACCTGATCCCCAGCGCCAACGCGCACCTGCGCAGCACCAGCGTGATCGCCCAGTACACGGCGGCCTTGCAGGGGCGCGGGCTGGCGATCCTGCCGTGCTTCCTGGCGGCGCAGGACCCGCGGCTGGTGACGGTGCTGCCGGAGCAGATCGAGGTGACGCGGCAGTTCTGGATGTACTGTCGGGAGGATCTGCGCAAGCTCAAGCGGATCACCCTGCTGTGGGATTACATCCGCGAGGTGACCGAGGCCAATGCGCCGTTGTTGATGGGGGAAACGCGGGAGATGAAGTTCTCTCAAGGTTGAACTTGAGGGCCATCGCGGGGCAAGCCCGCTCCCACGCAGGTATTGGCAATTCAACGTGGGAGCGGCGGTGCGCCGATGCGACTTGCCCCGCGATGGATGGCATGCAGCACTCAGTCCGACGCCACCACGATCGACACCCGCCGATTCTCCATGCGTCCTGTCGCGGTGCGGTTATCCGCCACCGGCTGGCTGCTGCCCATGCCGCGGGTCTGGATGTTCTGCGGCTGCATGCCGATGCCGATCAAGGCCTTGGCCACACTCTGGGCACGGCGCTCAGAGAGCTGCTGGTTGTAGGCGGTCTTGCCCGAGGCATCGGTGTGGCCGTCGATGCGCACCCGCTGGATATCCACCGACAGCAGCGCTTTGCCGATGCGCTCGACAATCGACTCGCTGGCGCTGTTGAGGCTGTCCAGGTCACTGCCGAACAGCACCTTGCCGGACAGGTCGAACGCCCAGCCCTCGTCGGTCGGGGCAAAACCCTCGCGCTTGAGCACAGCAACCTGCTCGGGGGTCAGTCCCTTGGGCGGCACGCTCTGGCAGCCGGCCAGGGCGAACAGCGCCAGCAGCAGGGTGAATAACGGGAAACGCAGCATGGAAAAACGCTTTATCACGGTTCAGCTCCTGTTCTTTGCATCAGGGGCGCAGCGTTCCGTCTGCGCCACTTGCCAATGGCCACGGCGATTGCGCTTGGCCTGGTACATCGCCGCATCGGCGGCATTGAGCAGACTGGCCGGGTCGCGGCCGTCGTCCGGGTAATAGGCGATACCGACGCTCAGCGAGGTGACGAGGCTGTTGCCATCCTCCAGCTGCACCGGCAGCTTCATGCTGGCGACGATCTTCTCGGCGATGCGCTGGGCATCCTCGCGCGAGTGCAGTGGGGTCAGCAACACGGCGAACTCGTCACCCCCCAGGCGCGCCACCAGGTCGTGCTCGCGCAGTTGCGCACGCACGCGGTTGGCCACGCTGATCAGCACTTCGTCCCCCACCGCATGGCCGAGGCTGTCGTTGATCTGCTTGAAGTGGTCGCTGTCGAGGAACAACAGCGCCAGGTGGTCTTCGCTACGGGCGGCATTGCGCAGGCTGCGGCTTAACCGCCCTTCGAAGAAGGCACGGTTGGGCAGGCCGGTGAGGCTGTCATGGCTGGCCTGGTGGGCAAGGCTTTCGTTCTCGCTCTGCAGGTGGCTCTGCCAGACCTCCAGCTCGTCGAGCAGGGCATTGAAGTCGTTGCCCAGCTCGTTGAGTTCGGCGATCTGGGTCTGCGGCACCCGCCGGTCGAAGCTGCGCTCGCGTCGCGCGGCATGGGCGACGCTGGCCAGGTTGCGCAAGGGACGGATGATGTCGCCGAACAGGCGTCGCGACAGGTACAGCGCCAGCACCGCGCTGAGCACCGTGCACACCAGGATGCCCACCAGGCCGCTGAACAGGAAGCGCACCAGGCTGCCGCCCTGTCCGGTCAGCTCTATATGGCCGACCCGCTGACCCATGTGCTGCACCGGCATGTTGATCGGCTCTTCCAGCAGGCTGCGCGCCACGTGGGACTGCAACTGCGCCATTACGCCCTGCTCGTCACGCTGCCAATGGGCAAGCAGGTCACCATCGTTGTCGTAGACCTTGGCGTCGGCCACCTCCTCGGTGGAGGCGATCAGCGCCAGGGCCTCGTTGGCCGCGGCACTGTCGTCGAAGACCACGGCGGCTTCGACGGTGTAGTTGATGGAGCGGGCGATCAGGTGCAGGTTGTGGTTGGCATACACGCGCAACGCCGCCACCCCGAGCAGGGTCACCAGCACACCGGCCAGACCCGCGGCGAGCAAGGCCACGCCCAGGTGACCCCGCCCGAGCACGGCGCGCAGGGTCGGCCGGCTGAAGCGCCTGGCTGAACGTTTCATGGCTGCCCCGCCCGCCGTCGCGACAACTGCAGCACGCTGGGATGGATGCGCACGCCGCTGCGCGCCACCGAGTCGAGGTTGACGTCGAACGCCACCTGCTGGTCGCCGACCCGCAGGCAGAACAGGCTCCCCACCGTGCACGGATCGTCGGCCTCGCTGATGCTCAGCACCGGGTGGCCGTTGACCCGCTGGAACAGCCGTTCACGTTGCAGCTTGTCGAGCTTGCCGAGGTAGATGGCATCGCAGGCACTGGCCACGCTGGGGTCGTCGGCGAGCAGGCGGCGCACCTGCAGGGGTTGCCCGGACTGCTGCAGATTGCCCTTGATCAGGTCGTCGGCATATTCGGTCGGGCCGACCAGGCACAGGCGCAGGGGATTGGGGTCGGCGGGCCAGCGGGCGTAGCTGAGGATGCCCAGCACTACCTGGGTCACGGCCCTGGCCCGTTGCTGCACCTGCGCATCCGACACGGCATTGCCCGCCCAGGCGGGCGCGCCGTTCGACAACAGCGTGGCCATCAGCAACGAGAGCGCACAGCCCTTCACGCGTCCCAGGGCCGAGACAGCCACTGTCATGGGGGGAAATCTCACAAAATGTTTGCGGATAATGCCGCAACGATAGCATATCGGCGGCAAACTCCAGAGTCAGACTTGCTCCAGCATCAACCCCGAGACCCGCCGGACCTTGCGCCCCACGGCCTCCTCGAACACCCCGGCGCGCGGCTCGATCAGGCTGAAACAATGCTTGGCGCGGGTGATGCCGGTGTACACCAGCTCCTTGGTCAGCACCGGGTTCAGCGCGTCGGGCAGCACCAGCGTGGTATGGCTGAATTCCGAGCCCTGGGACTTGTGCACGGTCATGGCGAATACCGTTTCCACCTCGCTGAGGCGGCTGGGCAGGACGAAGCGAACCCCACCGCTGCCATCGTTGCGCGGGAAAGCCACGCGCAACAGCGCCTCGCCCTGATCGTCCGGCAGGCGCAGGGCAATGCCGATATCGCCGTTCATCAGGCCGAGGCCATAGTCGTTGCGGGTCACCAGTACCGGACGGCCCTCGTACCAGGGTTGCTGGCTGTCGATCAGCCCAGCGTTGTGCAGCACCCGGGCGACCCGCTCGTTGAGGCCTTCGACACCCCAGGCGCCCTTGCGCACGGCGCAGAGCAACTGGAACGCCTCGAAGCTCTGCAGCACCTCGGCCGCCCAGCGCTCCCAGCGCGGATCGTCGCCTGGCGTGCCTGGCGGCGGGCGCAGGCGACCGATGGTACGCAGGTAACCGCGATAGCCCTGTGGTCCTTCGGCACCCTGGTTGAGGCCATCGAGCAGCAGGCGGTCGAAGCGTTTGTCATGCTCGCCGCCCAGGGTCAGGCAATGGACATCCGCCGGTCGGGTCGCCAGCAGCGCACGCGCCTCCAGGGCTTGCTGGCGATTGACCAGGCGCGCCAACTGGCCGATGCCGCTGCCTTCGCCGAAACGCCGTGAGTGGCGCAGCATCACGATCTGCTGGGCCAGCGGGTTGCGCTGACCGTCGCCCGTCTTCAGGCCGATGTCGGCCAGCGATTGCCCGCCCACCTGCTCCAGCCAGGCCAGGGTCTGCGGCCAGTAGCAGCCGTCCTCGGCGTCACGGCACAGGTCGCCCAGCACCGCCCCGGCCTCCACCGAGGCGAGCTGGTCCTTGTCGCCCAGCAACACCAGACGCGCATTGGCCGGCAGGGCATCGAGCAGGTTGGCCATCATCTCCAGGTCGATCATCGAGGCTTCGTCGACCACCAGCACATCCAGGGGCAACGGGTTGCCGGCATGATGGCGGAAGTGCCGCGACCCCGGGCGGCTGCCCAGCAGGCGGTGCACGGTGCTGACCTCGGTGGGGATCTGCGCCCGCACCGCGCCATCCACCTGCAAGCGTTCCACCTGCTGACCGATGGACTCGGTGAGGCGCGCCGCGGCCTTGCCGGTCGGCGCCGCCAGGCGGATGCGCAGCGGCCGGCCTTGCTCGACAGCAGGCCCCTGCAATAACGCCAGCAGACGTACCACAGTGGTGGTCTTGCCGGTTCCGGGGCCGCCGGTGATGACACTGAAGCCGGCACGGGTGGCCAGGGCGCAGGCCAGCTTCTGCCAGTCCACTTCGCCTGCAACCGAGCCACCTTCGAACAGTTGCGCCAGGCGTAGTGCCAGGTCGGCCGGCTGCGGCTGAAGGCGCGCCAGGCGCTCATGCAGGGCGTTGTCGATGCGTCGCTCGTAGGTCCAATAGCGGCGCAGGTACAGGCGCTCACCGCTGACCACCAGTGGTCGGGCACGCTGCTCGACGGTATCGCCAGTGGCAACCAGGGGGCTCTCGGCGATCCGCTGCAACCAGGTGCCCAGTTCGAGGCTGGCCAGCAGCTGCGAAGGCAGCAGCAACGGCCCGGCCAGGGCATCGCCTTCCGGCGGCAGCGACAGGGCGAAGTCCGGCTCGGCAAGGGTCTGTTGCAGGTCGAGGCAGACATGGCCATGACCCAGCTGGTGGCTGGCCAGGGCGGCGGCCAGCAGCACCAGCGGATCGCTGCCCGGCGCCCGCTCCTCGAGGAAACTCACGAAGGCCCGGTCCAGTGCGCGCAGCCAGCCACGCTCGACCCAGCGATCGAGCAGCGCCAGCAAGTCCTGGCTATGGCGCAGCGGCGCCAGGGCGCTCAGGTGCTCGGCCTGCAAGGGCGTGGGCAGCAGGTCGTCGAGGTTGCGGCTCATGGCGTGGCTCCGGCAAACAGGTCCTGTTGGGCAGGTTCTTGCTCACCCCGGAACATCGCGTCGAGCTGTTCGATCAGCGCCCGGGGAGGCCGCGCATGATACAGCCCGTGACCGGCCGAGGTGACGCCACGCAGGAAGATGAACACGGCACCGCCGACATGCCGGTCGTAGTCGTAGTCGGGCAGGCGCGCGCGCAGCTGGCGATGCAGGGCCAGCAGGTAGAGCACGTACTGCAGGTCGTAGCGGTGCTCGAGAATTGCCTGCTCCATGGCCAGGGCGCCGTAGGCCTCGGCGTCGGGGCCGAGCCAGTTGGACTTGTAGTCGGCCACGTAGTAGCGCCCGTCGAGCTCGAAGGCCAGGTCGATGAAGCCCTTGAACATGCCGTTAAGCACGGTCGGCTGGGCGGCCGCCCGCGTCATGCCAACGTGCGTGTGGCGCGCCACCAGGTGGTCGAGGCGCACCGCATCGACCTGATGGCTGGCGAACCAGAACTCCATTTCGACCTGGTAGCGCTCAAGGCCTGCGAGGGTCAAGGTGGCCCCTTGCAACGGCATGGGCTGGACCAGCAGTTGCTGCAGCCACTGGGTCAGCGTGGGAATCCAGCCGGTCCAGTCGCGTCGGTTGCAGCGCTGGCCCACGGTGCGTTCGATCACCGGCCCTTGGGCGGCGACCTCGGCGAACCCTTCGCGCCCCGCCCATTCGAGCAGGCCGTGGAGGAAGGTGCCCGGATTCGGCCCACGGGGGAAGCGGTGGATATCGCCCGCCTCGGCCGGCACCTCGCGCAGCGCCTGGCTGTCCAGCACCTCGTCGTCCAGCAGTTGCTGGGCCTGGGAGCTGTCGGCGACCAGGGTCTGGTCACCCACCCGCAAGGCGCTGTACGAGGCGATCCACCAATGCTCCGCAGCGGCCCGCCGTGGCTTACGCGGCGGCAGCAGTTCGCGCTGGCTGTCCGGCATGCGGTAGCACAGGGCCTGGACCTCGGGCAGCGGACCATGGGTGATGGCCGGATTGCCGGCCGCCAGGGTACTGAGCCATTCGCCCAATTGGCTGGAAGCCGCCAACGGCAAGCCGCCGCCCAGCAGGTAGCCCAAGGCCGAACGGTGCAGCTGCGAACTGCGCTGGGTGCCGCGCTTGAGGTCGGCAACACCCAGCCAGCAGGCATGCTGGGCACGGGTCAAGGCGACGTAGAGCAGGCGCAGGTCCTCGGCCAGGCGTTCGTCGTCGGCGCGCTCGATCTGCTCGGCATTCGGGGTCAGGGTCAGGTGTGCCTGCCCCTGGTCGTCGTGCCAGCCCAGGGGCAGGCGCTGGCCATCCACCGGCTTACTGGTACAGATGAACGGCAGGTACACCAAGGGGTATTCCAGGCCCTTGGACTTGTGGATGGTCACCACCTTGACCAATTGCTCGTCGCTTTCCAGGCGCAGGATCTGCTCTTCTCCGGCCTGCCCGGCGTTGGCCAGGTGCTCGGTGAGGTGACGGATCAGCGCCTGCTCGCCATCCAGCTCGCCGGCGGCCTGCTGCAGCAGTTCAGCCAGGTGCAGCAGGTTGGTCAGCACCCGTTCGCCGTCGCTGCGGCCCATCAGCGCCCGCGGCAGCTGGAAGTCGTGCAGCAGGCGGCGCAGCATCGGCAGCACGCCCTGGCGCTGCCAGGTGTCGCGGTAACGGCGGAAGCGCATCACCCAGCTTTCCCAGACCCGCTCGTCCTGGTTCAGACGCTCCAGTTCGATAAGCGGCAAGTCGAGGGTCAGGCTGGCCAGGGCGGCCTTGAGCATACGCTCCGAGTCCGGCTCGGCGCAGGCCTTGAGCCAGGCCAGCAGATCATGGGCCTCCTGGGCGGCGAATACCGAGTCCTTGTCCGACAGGTACACGCTGCGCACATCGCGGGCGGCCAGTTCGGCGCGGACCAGCTGGGCCTCGCGACCGTCGCGCACCAGGATGGCGATATCGGAAGGCAGGCAGGCCCGCAGCTTGCCGGCGGCATCGGCGAAACCGCTGACGCCCTGCTGCCCACCCTCGAGCAGCTCGACGATATGGCTGGCGCAACTGGCGGCCAGCTGCTGGCGATACGCTGTGCTGGATACCGGCTCGTCGCTCTCCAGCTGCCAGCAATGCAGGGCCGCACTGGGCTGTCCGGCGATCAACAGTTGCTCGCCACGACCCTTGGCGCGCACTTCGACGAATGGCAATGGATTGTCGCCCTGGCTCCGGAACAGGAAGGCGCCACGGCCCTCGATACGTTCCTCGGCTTGCAGGAACACGCGGTTCACTGCCGCGACCATGGCCTGGCTGGAGCGGTAGTTGGTGTCCAGGCTGTGCAGGCGCCCGGCGGTGGCGCGGCGCGCGGCCAGGTAGGTGAAGATGTCGGCGCCACGGAAGGCGTAGATCGCCTGTTTGGGGTCGCCGATCATGAACAGGCCGGTGTCGGGGTTGTTCTCGGTAATGCGGTAGATGCGCTCGAAGATGCCGTACTGGACGGGGTCGGTGTCCTGGAACTCATCGATCAGCGCGACCGGGAACTGTTCGCGGATCAACGCGGCCAGGCGCTCGCCGGAGTCGCTGCCCAGGGCATGCTCCAGGCGCAGCAGCATGTCGTCGAAGCCCATCTCGGCACGGCGACGCTTCTCCACCTCGAAGCGTGCCGAAACCCAGGCAGCGGCATGCTCCAGCAACCGCGCATCGGGACTGGCCAGCCCCTGCAACTGCTCGCGCAAGGATTCCATGGCCCGCAGCGCCGGGTGCTGCGGCGGCTCCCCGGACTTCCAGGCCTCGGCCAGGCCGGCGGGCGTCAGGCGGGTGAAGCCCGTGCCCAGGTCCAGTTCCATGGCCTGCTCATCACCGGCCCAGGCCCGCAGCTTGTCAAACCAGGGCTCGAAATAGCGTGCCTGCAGCTTGCGCCCGTCGGCCTGCTTGGCGGCCACGGCATCGCGGCAGATCTGCTGCAGCTCGTCGGCCCAGGCGCCCCAGGGCGCCTTGAGTTGCGCCAATTGCTCGGTGCGCTGGCGCAGGGTCGCCTCGATCAACGACTGCGGGTCTTGCTCGTCCTCCTGGCCACGGACACGGCCAAACAGCGGCCTGATCCTCGGCAACAAGGCATCGGGGCTGCCCCAGTTGCCGCGCACCCAGGCCAGCGACTCGCCGCGCATGCCGTAGCAGAAGCGCCGCCAGTAGTCGCGCATGACCTGGCCCAGCAGTTCGCTGTGATCGGTCTCCAGGCTCTGGGTGAACAGGCTGCCGCTGTCGAAGGCGTGCTCGCGCAACATGCGCTGGCACCAGCCGTGGATGGTCGAAACGGCAGCCTCGTCCATCCACTGCACGGCGATCTCCAGGCGGCTGGCGCAGCGCGGCCATTGCTCCTGTGGATAATCGTCGCGCAGCAGGTGCAGCAGCGGGTCGGCATCGTCCAGCTCGCCACGGAAGAAGCGCGCCGCCTCGGCCAGGCGCGTGCGAATACGCTCGCGCAGCTCCTTGGTGGCCGCGTCGGTAAAGGTCACCACGAGGATCTGCGGTGGCAGCAGCTCGCGACTGAAACCCTGCTCACCGCCATGGCCGAGGATCAGCCGCAGGTACAGGGCCGAAATGGTGAACGTCTTGCCGGTACCGGCGCTGGCTTCGATCAGCTGGCTGCCGTGCAGGGGGAAACTCAGCGCCAGGGGACGGGCTTGGGTCATTGGGCGTTCTCCGGGTTACCCAGGGTCTGCCAGGGCGCTGCGAACAAGGGGCGATAAAGGGCTTCGCACCAGCCTTCGAAGGTCTCGTCGAGGGCCAGCGCGGCGAAGTCACGGTACTGGCGGGCCAGCGCCAGGCTTTCGCTGCGCTCGCCGAAGCTGTTCTGGCCGTCACCCTCATAGGCGCGGATCGCGGCGGCCACGGCCTTGTCCGGATCCTCCTGGGCCAGCCAGGCGAAGGCCGTCTTGGCCGCCACGGGCAAAGGGGCGTTCATTGCCGCCTGGCGTGCCACCAGCAGTTCGCCCAGGCGCTCTGCCGCCTCGCCCTGGGGTAGCGGTGCCAGCAACAAGGTCAGGTCGCTGGCCACCAGCGCGCTGTGCAGCGGATAGCCCGAGGCGCAGGCGGCAAGGTGCATGACCCAGGCCGGCACCAGCCGGTGCCACTTCAGGCTGTTGCGCCCGGCACTGAGGGTATTGGGCACGGTGGCGATGCTCAGCAGGCTCTGGTCCTCGGCCTGGTACACCCGGCCGAGCCAGCCCTCCAGGCGCAACGGCCCGTGTTCGAAATGGACCGGCAGGGCCCCCTCGACCAGGGTCGGCCAGCGTTGCAGCAGTTGCCGATGGCGTTGCAGCAGGTCCGGCAGCGGCTGGATCAACTCGGCCTGCAAGGCTTCGCCGAAGCCTGCCAGCGGCAGCATCCCGCAGGCCTGGAGGCGTCGGGCCTGGGCCTGCAGCGCCCGCTCGGCGTTGTCCGGATCGGCCAGCGCGGCGCCGAGCAGGCTTTCGCTCAGGCCATAGCGTTGCAGGGCGTCCAGCACGAAGGGTTCTTCGTCCGGGGTCGGTGCCTCCAGCGCCTCGAAGAACACTTTCAGGCGCTGGCTGAAGAAATGCCGCACCGGATGGCGCAGGAAGTCCTGAAGCTGCACCAGGTTGAGCGGCTCATCGCTGGCGTAGGGCGACAGGGCGGTAGGCGCTTGCGCTTCATCCCCGGCCTGGTGCAAGGCCAACCATTCATGGGCGAAGCTGAACAACGGGCTGCCCTTCTGGAAGTAGCGCTGGCTGAACGGCTGTAATGGATGCTCTTGGGTCAGGGCATGCAGCAACTGCTGCCCAGGGTCGTCGCGTTGGCCGGTCCTGGCGCCGGCGAGCTGCCAGCCGGCGGCCAGGTGATCGCGCAACTGCCCGATCAGCACCGAGGACGGGCGCTCGCTGTTGTCGCGGATGCTGCGCCCGACCCAGCTCACATAGAGCTGGTCGCGTGCCGAGAGCAAGGCCTCGAGCAACAGGTAACGGTCATCCTCCCGACGGGAACGATCCCCTGGCCGGTAGTCGCTGGCCATCAGGTCGAAGTCGAGGGGCGGCTGGGCACGCGGGTAGTCGCCATCGTTCATGCCCAGCAGGCAGACCACCCTGAACGGGATGGCGCGCATGGGCATCAGGGTGCAGAAGTTCACCGAGCCGGCCAGGAAGCGCTGGGACAACTTGCCCTGGTCCAGCCCGGACAGCCAGGCTTCGCGCACCACGGTCAGTGGCAGCAAGTCGTGCAGGCCAACCGCGTCGCAGGTTTCCAGCCAGGTGTCGCGCAGGTCTTGCAGCTGGACCAGGAGCAACTCGTCGTGCTCGTTCTCGGCCAGGAAGAAGATCTGCAGCAGCGCATGCAGCCGTGCCCCCCACTCCGTCGCCGAGGCGGGTTGCGAGAGGGCCTGGCAGGCAATGTCCAGGGCATCGAGCAACGCCACCAACGGGCCGATCAGCGCGGCGTCGAGCCCCCCGATCTCATCGTACGGCTCGATACCGTCACAGCTTTCGCCCACGCCGACGGCGTAACCCAGCAGCATGCGCCGCAGGCCGAAGCGCCAACTGTTCTGCTCAAGCCCCTCGGGCAGGCCAAGGCTGGCACGTTGCTCGGCGCTCAGTCCCCAGCGGATACCAGCGCCTTCGATCCAACGGTGCAGGGTTGGCAGGTCACTTTCCTGGATGGCGAAGCGGGCACGCACTGCCGGCACGTCCAGCAGGTCGAGCACTTCGCTGACGGCGAAACGGCTGTCGGGCAGCTTGAGCAGATGTTCCAGGGCGATCAGCAGCGGGTCGCGACCACGCTGGCCCTGGTCGGTCAGGGTGAACGGGATATAACGCGGATCGTTGCGGTCGAGCTGGCCGAACACCGCGCGGATATGCGGTGCGTAGGTGTCGATGGCCGGCAACATGACGATGACGTCGCGGGGCCGCAGCGTGGGGTCGGCACTGAAGCGGGCCAGCAACTGATCGTGCAGGATCTCCACTTCGCGTTGTGGACTGTGGGCCAGATGGAAACGTACGGAACGGTCCTTGGCCGGGTCAACCGCCGGCCATTGCTCGCGGGTCTCGGCCAGCGGGCGCAGCTCGAGGATGTCATCCTGCAGCTGGTTGAGCAGGGTCTTGGGCTCACCTTCGCTGAACAGGTCGATGCGTCCGTCGCTGAACACGCCCTGGTAACTGCCGGGATCGTCGTAGCTGTCGAGCAGGTTGATATAGTCGCGCCCCTGCTTGCCCCAGGCCGCCAACAGCGGATGCGCATGCTGGTGCAGCAGCTCGTCGTCCAGCTGCAGGGGCATGCTCTGCTTGCGTTGCTGACGCTTGTACTGGTGTCGCAACAGGTCCTTGTCGGCGACGATATCGCCCCAGTGATGGCGGCAGGGGTTGTGCACGCACAGCAGCACCTGGCTGAAGCGGGCCAGGCCTGCCAGGGCCTCGAGGATCTGGGCGGGCAGCGACGAGATGCCGAACACGATCAGCCGTGCCGGTAGCCCGGCGGGCGCCTGCTCCAGGGCGTTGATCCGCTCGATGAAACGTTGGTGCACGCCGGCACGGCTCTGGGCCATGCCCGCCTCGCCCACATCCTCGAGCAGGATCCGCCACAGCTCGGCCTGCCAACGATTGCCGGCGGCCAGCGGCTTGCGCTCGCCGCGTGCGGTGTTGAGCACATGGGCTCCACTTGCCCAGTCCTTCAGCCAGTCGGCACGGTAGACCTGGTACTGGTCGAACAGGTCGGCGAGGCGCTCCGCCAACTGATAGCGCTTGCGCAGGTCGCTGTCGTCGGTGAGGAAGCGGCGCAGGGGCTCGAAGTGCGGGCGCTCGATCACTTCCGGGAGCAGGCGCATCAGGCGCCAGGTCAGGGGCGCCTTGTCCAGCAGTGACACCTCGGGGATTTCATCGCGCCCCAGCACACGGCGGTACAGCTGCCACATGAAGCTGCCCGGAAGCTGCACATCGATGGCTGCGGCGATCCCGCAACCGCCCTGGTCGTCGTCCTGCGGGTCCTCGGCCAGGGCCAGTTTCAACCATTGGGCAATGCCGTTGCTCTGCACCAGGGCGATTTCGTTTTCCAACGGTGCCAGGGGGTAACGGCGCATCACGCCCACCACCAGATTGCGCAGGTCGTCCAGGCGGTTGCCCTGGACGATCATGAAGCCTGGGTGAAGTGAGGTGGTCTGGGGCATTGGGTGGTCTCGGAAGTGCGGTTGGTGCAGAACAGGAACCTTATCACGGAGGCGGTTGACGCGATCCCTGTGTAGGAGCGGCCTTGTGCCGCGAAAGGGGCGCGTAGCGGCCCCGGGGGTTGTGCATCACGCTGATATCGCCGGGGCCGCGTTGCGGCCCTTTCGCGGCGCAAGGCCGCTCCTACAGGGGGAGACTGTGTTTATTTGGGAACGCGGAAAAGACAAAACCCCTACCTGCTCGCGCAGATAGGGGTTTTGCGAAATGAATCTTGACGATGACCTACTCTCACATGGGGAAACCCCACACTACCATCGGCG